>CAYXGO010000078.1:0-7764 GCA_964464575.1 uncultured Pseudomonas sp.
ATTGTAACACTCACGTATCCCCACATTGGTAATTACGGCACGTCCTCTGAAGATCAAGAATCTAATCGCGTTTGGGCCAAAGGCTTAGTGATTCGTGATATGTCGCTGGTAGCCAGCAACTTCCGCAGTGAACAATCGCTTAACGATTATCTAGTGAGCAACCAAGTGGTTGCCATTGCCGACCTTGATACCCGCCGGTTAACCCGCATTTTGCGCGAAAAAGGTGCTCAAAACGGTTGTATTATGGTAACCGGTGCCACCGTGGCGGATGGCATCAGTAGCGCAGACGTCGATAAAGCATTGCAGCTGGCCGGTGAATTCGCTGGCCTCAAAGGTTTAGATTTAGCCAAAGAAGTAACTATTAGTGAAGCCTATGAGTGGACCTCACAATGTTGGAAGCTCGGCGTGGGGTTCACCGAATTAACCGCGCCTAAGTACCATGTGGTCGCTTATGACTATGGCTGCAAACGCAATATTCTGCGCATGTTGGCTGAGCGTGGCTGTAAAGTCACACTGGTACCAGCAAAAACCTCCGCTGCCGACGTGCTGGCATTGCAACCTGATGGGGTATTCTTGTCCAATGGCCCGGGTGACCCTGAGCCGTGCGACTATGCCATTACCGCCATTCAGCAACTGATTGCTGCCGGAGTGCCGATTTTCGGTATTTGTTTGGGCCATCAGTTACTTGCTTTGGCCAGTGGTGGTAAAACCGAAAAAATGAAATTCGGCCATCACGGCGCCAACCACCCAGTGCTAGATATCGACACGGGACGGGTGATGATCACCAGCCAGAACCATGGCTTTGCGGTGGATGAAAGCAGCTTGCCGAGCACCTTACGGGTCACCCATAAATCGCTGTTTGATGGCAGCTTGCAGGGCATTGCTCGCACCGACGTGAAAGCCTTTAGTTTCCAGGGGCACCCAGAGGCCAGCCCCGGCCCGAATGATGCAGCGCCGCTATTCGATCACTTCATCACTTTAATGAGCCAGTAACTATGCCAAAACGTACCGACATAAAAAGCATTTTGATTTTAGGCGCGGGTCCGATTGTCATTGGTCAGGCGTGTGAATTTGATTACTCCGGTGCACAAGCGTGTAAAGCGCTGCGCGAAGAGGGCTACCGGGTTATTTTAGTGAACTCCAATCCAGCCACCATCATGACCGATCCAGAAATGGCCGATGTTACTTACATTGAGCCTATTCATTGTGAAGTCGTGGCAAAAATTATTGAAGTGGAGCGCCCTTGCGCAGTGCTGCCTACCCTGGGTGGTCAAACCGCGCTGAACTGTGCGTTAGACCTTGACCGTCACGGGGTGCTGGCGAAATACGGTGTGGAGATGATTGGCGCCAATGCCGATGCTATCGATAAAGCCGAGGATCGTGAGCGGTTTGACCAAGCGATGAAAAAAATCGGCTTGGCTACGCCCAATGCCGAAATCGCCCATAGCTTGGATGAAGCCTTTGATATTCTCGACCGCTTAGGCTTTCCGTGTATCATTCGGCCATCGTTCACCATGGGTGGCAGTGGTGGCGGTATTGCCTATAACCGTGAAGAATTTGAAGAAATTTGCCGGCGTGGTCTGGATTTATCACCCACCAAAGAGCTACTCATCGATGAGTCGCTGATTGGCTGGAAAGAGTACGAAATGGAAGTGGTGCGTGACCGTAATGATAATTGCATTATCGTCTGTGCCATCGAAAACTTTGATGCCATGGGTATTCACACCGGTGACTCGATCACCGTAGCTCCAGCGCAAACATTGAGCGACAAAGAATACCAATTGATGCGTGATGCAGCCATGGCCGTACTGCGCGAAATCGGCGTTGAAACCGGTGGTTCAAACGTGCAGTTTGGTATCTGCCCAGATACCGGTCGCATGGTCATCATTGAGATGAACCCGCGGGTATCGCGCTCATCAGCACTGGCGTCTAAAGCCACTGGCTTCCCGATTGCCAAAGTAGCCGCGAAATTAGCGGTCGGTTATACCCTGGATGAACTCGAAAACGAGATCACCGGTGGCAAAACCCCCGCCTCATTTGAACCAGCGCTTGATTATGTGGTGACTAAGATCCCACGTTTTAACTTTGAAAAGTTCCCAGGATCCAATGACCGTTTAACCACCCAGATGAAGTCCGTGGGCGAGGTGATGGCGATTGGTCGTAACCAACAAGAATCCTTGCAAAAAGCCTTACGCGGTCTTGAGATCGGCGTGTCAGGTTTTGACCCGATGGTCGACATCAACGATTCGCAAGCCGCCAGTAAAGTGATTCGTGAACTGAAAGAGCCGGGTGCCGAGCGGATTTTCTATATCGCTGATGCGTTCCGATTGGGTATGAGTGTGGCCGAAGTGCATGAGCTGAGCCATGTCGACCCATGGTATTTAGTGCAAATTCAGGAACTGGTCACCATTGAAGCTGAAATTGTGCAGATGGGGATGGCCGGTCTCGATGCGCGGGTGATGCGATTGCTCAAGCGCAAAGGCTTTGCCGATAAGCGTATCGCTGATTTATTGCATGTGGCCGAAGCAGAAGTGCGCCGTCGCCGCCATGACCTAGGCGTAGTGCCGGTGTATAAGCGCGTGGATACCTGTGCGGCGGAGTTTGCCTCAGATACCGCATACATGTATTCCACCTATGATGAAGAGTGTGAAGCAGCGCCAACCAGCAACAAAAAAATCATGGTGATTGGTGGCGGCCCAAACCGTATCGGGCAGGGTATCGAGTTTGACTACTGCTGTGTACACGCAGCGCTGGCTTTGCGTGAAGATGGCTATGAAACCATCATGGTCAACTGTAATCCAGAGACGGTATCGACCGACTACGATACTTCAGACCGCTTGTACTTTGAGCCGATTACCCTCGAAGACGTGTTAGAAATTGTCCGTGTTGAGCAACCACTTGGAGTGATTGTGCAATATGGCGGGCAGACACCATTGAAATTAGCCCGTGATCTGGAAGCTAACGGAGTGCCGATTATTGGTACTTCACCAGAGGCCATAGACCGCTCTGAGGACCGCGAGCGGTTCCAGTTGGCAGTCCGTCGCTTAGGGCTGAAACAGCCAGAAAATGCCACCGTTACTCAAGTGGAACAAGCTATTGTTGAAGCGGCTCGTATTGGTTATCCGCTGGTGGTACGGCCATCCTACGTACTGGGTGGGCGAGCCATGGAAATTGTCTATGACGAGCAAGATTTACGGCGCTATTTGAACGATGCGGTCAAAGTATCGAACTCAGCCCCAGTATTGCTGGACCGCTTCTTAGACAATGCCATTGAAGTGGATGTTGACGCAATTTGTGACGGCGAAACCGTGCTGATTGGCGGCATTATGCAACACATTGAGCAAGCGGGCGTGCACTCCGGTGACTCGGCGTGCTCGTTGCCGCCGTATTCACTGAGCCAAGCTATTCAAGATCAGCTCCGTGAGCAGATGAGCAAGCTAGCCTTTGAACTCGGTGTGAACGGCTTGATGAACGCGCAGTTTGCCATCCAAGGCGATGATATCTACCTGATTGAGGTCAACCCACGGGCGGCGCGAACGGTGCCGTTTGTGTCCAAAGCTACCGGCTTACCACTGGCAAAAATTGCCGCACGGGTGATGGTGGGGCAGAGTTTGGCGCAACAGGGCTTCACCAAAGAAGTGATTCCGCCGTATTACTCGGTCAAAGAAGTGGTGATCCCGTTTGCCAAGTTCCAAGGCGTGGACCCTATTCGCGGCCCAGAAATGCGTTCAACGGGTGAAGTGATGGGGGTTGGTGAAGATTTTGCCGAAGCCTATGCCAAAGCTAATTTAGGTGCGGGTGTAGCGCTGGCCAAGGCCGGTAAAGCGTTATTATCAGTGCGTAATGGTGATAAGCATCGCTTGGCCGAGCTGGCGCAAGGGCTGCTTGATATCGGCTTTACCCTAGAGGCTACTCGCGGAAGCGCGAAATATCTGCAAAGTTTGGATATTCCGTGCTCAGTGGTGAATAAGCTGCAAGAGGGTCGACCGAATATTGTTGATGCGATTAAGAACGGCGAGTACAGTTACATCATTAACACGGTAGAAGGCCGCCAAGCCATCACCGATTCTGTTTATATTCGTCGCGAGGCGTTATTAAACAAAGTGATTTATACCACCACATTGAATGCCGCGTTTGCCACCATTAGTGCTAACAAAGCGGACGACCGAGCGGTGGTGAATTCACTTCAATCATTGCATCAAAGGGTTTTATTGGCATGAATTTAATACCCATGACAGTACAGGGCGCAGAGCGGCTCCGTGAGGAACTGCAGCGGCTGAAGACAGAAGATCGTCCGCGCATTATTCAGGCGATCGCTGAGGCTCGTGAGCACGGCGACTTGAAAGAGAACGCTGAATATCATGCTGCCCGTGAACAGCAGGGCTTCTGTGAGGGGCGTATTCAGGAAATCGAAGCCAAACTCGGTGCGGCTCAGGTGATTGATATCACCAAGATCCCCAATCAGGGTAAAGTGATTTTCGGTGCCACGGTGACTTTATACAACACCAGCACCGACAAAGAAGTGGTGTATCGTATAGTGGGTGATGATGAGGCCGATATTAAGCAGCAGCTGATTTCGGTCAACTCACCACTGGCGCGCGCTCTGATCGGTAAAATGGTGGATGACTCAGCCCGGGTAGTTACCCCAGCCGGTGAAGTCGAGTATGAGGTGGTTAAGGTCGACTACCTTTAATAAGTGCCGCTTGAATCGTTATTTATTTAACAGCGCGACTAGTTCGCGCTGTTTTTGTTTGCGCTCTTCATCGTTCGTTGGGGCATAATGATATGCTTCGACATCAGGAAATACTTCAGTAATGGATTTTTCCAATGCTTTCGCGATCGCCATAGCAACAAAGCGCGAGGTGGCTTTGCGAGAGGCGACTTTGGACACTAACGACGGACTTTTGTCGATGGCTTCGGCAAGCATCGAAAAATCAAAACCGCGCGCAGCTAATTCCTTTTTAATCTGTTTACTTTCCATTAGGTGTTGTGCTGTTTGAAGTATGAATTCATAATTGAAGTCACATTTAAGTCAAAATATAACTCAAATGAGCGCCTAACATGTCAAATGACTCGAAAAACAATAAAATCCATTCAATTGACACGAATTTAAATAGTACACCTATGCCAGCAGAAAACAAAACGGAATTCCTCGATTTTGATACTTGCATGGCGCGGTTGCGAGCGATCAGTGGCGAAAGTCGCGATAGCAAAGCGGTCGCCTATTTTGCTATTCCTTATTCCACCTACAGTAACTGGTTACGACGTGGACGTGTCAGTTGCGGTACCTTGGTCCAAGCTCTGCTAGCGCACGGCACATCACTGGATCAATTTTTTGCTCCGCAGCAACATCTCACCTATCCAACCGGCTTAGCTGAATCGCAAGCACTAGGAATTGCTGAAGAGTTTGATGGTCTCACTCACGTGCAGCTGACACTTAAGGCGATGGCGCGGATTGAACCACTCTTGCGTGAACTTAATTTACAATTTAGCGAGAGCAAGAAAGAGCTGTTGATTGAAACGTACTTAGGGCAGCGGAACGAAGTGGTGAGTCTGAACTTTGCTCTCCGTCAGGTCGCTAAAGCTCTTGCCCATCAGGATTAATAGCTGGCTGAAAACCGCGCAATTACTTGCGCGGTAAGCTAATTTTGGCGGCCGCACTTGGCTTGTAAAGAATCAGCATTTTACCGATGACTTGTACCCGATGGGCACCAGTGTGGCTGACAATGGTGGTGTAAATCATTTCACGTAGTTCGCGATCTTCTTCAGGCACTTTAATCTTAATCAATTCATGATGTTCAAGGGCCAGTTCAATCTCGGCCATAACCCCTGCGGTCAGCCCATTGGCGCCCAATAACACCACCGGTTTGAGTGAATGCGCAAGACCTTTTAGGTGTTGTTTTTGTTTATTGCTTAAGCTTGTGGCGGTTGCCATGTAATAATATCCCACTGATGACTTGAATTTTGACTATTCTACCGCCATATCGGGGGTAGACGCTAGTTTGGTAGGACACAATGGCAAAAAAACGTTCAGCCAGCAGTACCCGCTGGTTGCAAGAACACTTTAGCGATCATTACGTACAGCAGGCGCAAAAGAAAGGTTTTCGCTCGCGTGCGGTGTTTAAGATCGAGGAGATCCAGCAACGCGATAAGTTGCTGCGGCCGGGTATGACAGTGGTTGACTTAGGCGCGGCTCCGGGTGGTTGGTCGCAGTATGTGGTGGATCATCTCAATGGTAATTGTCGGGTGATTGCCTGTGACATCTTACCGATGGACCCAATCGCCGGTGTTGACTTCTTAGAGGGCGATTTTCGGGAAGACGCAATTTTACAAGCGCTGTTGAGCCGAATTGGCGGCAAGACCGTAGATATAGTGCTCTCCGATATGGCACCGAATATGAGTGGCAACGATAATGTTGATCAACCGCGTGGCATGTATCTGGTTGAGTTAGCTTTGGATATGTGTCATCAGGTGCTGAAACCGGGCGGAAGTTTTGTGGTCAAAGTGTTCCATGGTCAAGGTTTTGAAGAATTTTTGAAGGCGGTCAGAGCCGCTTTTACCACGGTAAAAACCCGCAAGCCAGACTCGTCACGCGCACGTTCCCGTGAGGTCTATCTGGTAGCGACTGGATACAAATTGTAGTAGGCTTGTTTCAAGCATTTATTAAGAGGTAGTCAGCTTTGAGCGACATGGCAAAAAATCTTATCCTTTGGCTCGTTATCGCCGTTGTGTTGATGACGGTATTCAATGGTCTGAACCCCGGTAGTGGCAACGCTAATAACGTGCCGTATAGCCAGTTCATCAACTCGGTGAACAATGGTTCTATTCGCCAAGCTGATATCGATGGTCGTGTAATTACCGCGCAAACACGCAGTGGTGACACCATCAAAACGGTGATTCCAACGCAGCAAGATCCAAAGTTACTCGATGACCTGATCACCAACAACGTTGAAGTGAACGGTAAATTGCCGGAAGAGCCGAACATGTTCTTCCAGATCCTGATCTCGTGGTTCCCGATGTTGTTGCTCATTGGCGTGTGGATCTTCTTCATGCGACAGATGCAGGGTGGCGGCGGCCGCGGTGCAATGTCGTTTGGTAAGAGTAAAGCGCGGTTAATGAGTGAAGACCAAATTAAAACTACCTTCGCTGATGTTGCAGGCTGTGATGAAGCCAAAGAAGAAGTGTCGGAGCTGGTGGAATACTTGCGTGACCCAACTAAATTCCAGCGCCTCGGTGGCAAAATTCCAAAAGGGGTGTTGATGGTGGGCCCACCGGGTACCGGTAAAACCTTGCTAGCGAAGGCCATTGCCGGTGAAGCACGGGTGCCGTTTTTCTCAATTTCGGGTTCTGATTTCGTCGAGATGTTCGTTGGTGTAGGTGCCTCACGGGTACGTGACATGTTCGAGCAAGCGAAAAAATCAGCGCCATGCATCATCTTCATTGATGAAATCGACGCCGTCGGTCGTCAACGCGGTGCCGGCTTAGGTGGTGGGCATGATGAGCGTGAGCAAACCTTGAACCAAATGTTGGTTGAAATGGACGGCTTTGAAGGTCATGAAGGGATTATCGTGATTGCCGCAACCAACCGTCCTGATGTCCTCGACCCAGCGCTATTGCGCCCAGGCCGCTTTGATCGTCAGGTCACGGTAGGTTTGCCTGATGTGCGCGGCCGTGAACAGATTTTGAAAGTACACATGCGCAAAGTACCCATTGCTGACGATGTGAACGCCGCTGTGATTGCGCGCGGTACACCGGGCTTCTCGG
>CAYXGO010000079.1:0-7602 GCA_964464575.1 uncultured Pseudomonas sp.
CGTACTCGGCCAAGCGCTCGATAGTGCTTTGCCGACCACTCAGCACCAACAGTGGGGCCGCTATTATAGTACCCAGCCATTAGTAGTGAGCGGGCACATTGCTGCTGGTCAATGGCTTTATCAGCAACTTAGCGACCAGGTTGTGTGGGAGTCGTTATGACGCGTGATCAATTTTTCAGCGGTTTACAACGTCACCAGAGCAGTTCAGCAAGACTTTCTGATGACCATCGCAGTATGAGTTACGGACAATTGCTAGAGCATGTCAAAGAGCTGGCAGAGTGGTTGCAAACGCAACATATTAAACGCCTCGGCCTGCTCGCTGAAAACAGTCTGGACTGGCTGATCGTTGACTTAGCGGCGTTACAGGCCGGCATCACCTTAGTGCCGGTACCACCATTTTTTACCAGTGCCCAACAGCATGAGCTGCTCAAGCATGCACAGGTATATCATCTATTCAGCGACCAATGGCATGGCACTGATACTTGGCAAGCGAGCACTGTGCTGGCACCTGTTGCCTTAACCCTGTGGCATCAGAATATTCCGAGTGCGGCAGCCGATAGCTGTAAGGTCACCTACACCTCGGGCAGTACCTCAGCGCCGAAAGGTGTGCGTCTGAGTGAGCAGGTGCTATTACATACCATTAGCGCCATTGATCAAGTGCTGCCAATAGATATTGCTCAGCGGCATCTATGTGTCATGCCACTGGCGGTGCTGCTAGAAAATATTGCCGGCTGTTGGTTGGCGTTATGGCGCGGTATGAGTATTCATCTGCCAGCACCGCAATCGGTGGGCTTACTCGGCTCGTCGCAACTTAATGTCGGACAATTTTGCCAAGCCATTGCTGATTTCCAGGCTGACAGTCTGATCACCACTCCAGCTTTAGCGGCAGCATTGCTCCATGGTATTGCGCAGGGTCAATTAGCAGCACAACAGTTTGGTTTTATCGCTGTAGGTGGTGCTGCCGTACCCCAGCAGCTATTGCGTCAAGCCGAAGCGTTAGGAATGCCACTTTATCAGGGCTATGGTTTGTCTGAATGTGGCTCGGTGGTGTGCTTGAATACGCCCACAGCCAACCGTCCGGGCAGCGTTGGCAAGGCATTACCAGGGCTAAGCTTAAGCTTAAAAGACAGTGAATTAATGGTCACCGGAAAGAGTATGGATGGGTATCTGGGCAGTACCAATGCGCCAGCTACTACCCTGGCAACCGGTGACATCGCCAGCATTGATGACGACGGTTATGTCACCATTCAGGGGCGCAAAAGCAATCTACTCATTACCAGCTTTGGCAGAAATATTTCACCAGAATGGTTAGAAAACTTAGCTGCTCATTCAACGCTTTGGTCACAGTTTCTAGTGTGTGGGGATGGCTATCCGGGCGTGGTCGCACTGCTCACGCCGACACCAAGCGCTAACCACCAAGATATCGACAGCGCCATTGCCGCAATCAACCAACAGCTCCCAGATTATGCGCAGATCTTGGCATGGCTGCCGACGCGCGAACCCTTTAGTGAAAGTAATCAACAACTCACCTTTAACAATCGCTTTCGTCGTCAACACATCGTTGCCGCGTATCGCGACTCAATCAACCTGATTTTTGGAGTGTAATATGGCTTTTTTTGAGCAACTTTGTCAGCAAACGAGCACTGAGCAAAACTATCTTTTAGCCGCACCAGCTATTACTGATGCGCTCAGTGGCGCTATTTCGGTAGAGCGCTACGTGGCCTTTTTGACGCAGGCCTACCATCACGTTAAGCACACAGTGCCGCTACTGATGGCCGCCGGCGCTCGCATGGCCGACCATGAGGAATGGCTACGCGCTGCAATCGTTGAGTATATCGATGAAGAGTACGGTCATCATGAGTGGATCCTCAACGATATCAAAGCCTGCGGCGGTGATGTTGAGGCGGTACGAAAGTCACAACCACATGCTACTACAGAGCTGATGATTAGCTTTGTTTACGACCAAATCAACCGCAGCCATCCAGCCAGCTTTTTTGGTATGGCGCATGTGCTTGAAGGCACCAGTGTGGCCTTAGCCAGCCAAGCCGCGGCACAGATTCAACAGCAGCTTGGCTTACCCAAGGGCGCCTTTACCTACCTGAATTCACATGGCGCACTAGACCAAGATCATGTGGCGTTCTTTGCTGATTTAATGAACAAGTTAACCGACCCTGTCGCACAACAAGCTATCGTGCACACCGCCAAGCGGGTGTATCAACTGTACGGCGATATGTTCCGTGCCCTGCCGCAATAAGGAGATGTGCTGATGAGCCAACTCGATTTTAGCCAACATCATCTGTTGCTCACCGGTGCCAGCGGCGGTCTTGGTCAAGCTCTAGCGACTGAATTGGTGCGCCTCGGCGCACGGGTCACCTTGGTTGCCCGCCCCAGCAGCGCGCTGCAGGATCTGGCACAACGGTTAGATCAAGCCGTTATTGAACTAGACTTGCTAAGCGCTGATGCCGCACACCAACTGCGTCACTACGCGCAACAGTCGTTAGCCACCACCCGTCCAGTTACCGGCATTATTCATAATGCCGGTAGTGCTTATACCCGATTATTTGAGCACAGTGATTGGCCGCAACAACAGCAGCTCGTCATGCTTAATTTGCTGGCTCCCATGGCGATCACGCATGCGCTATTGCCCTACCTAAAGCAGCGCCCTGAGGCCCTAGTTATGACTATTGGCTCAGTCTTTGGTGCTATCGGCTACCCAAGCCAAGCCGCTTACTGTGCCAGTAAAGCTGGGTTGCAGCGCTTTACTGAAGCATTGCATCGCGAGTGTAGCGACAGCAAGGTACGGGTGTTTCATTGCCAACCGCGCGCTATCGCAACCGCTTTGAATTATGGTGCTATGGCGCAGTTAAACCAGCAACTCGGTAGCGCTGTGGATAGCCCAGAATGGGTAGCCCAACAAATCTGCCAGCAACTCCAGCAAGGCAAACCTCGGCGCGTACTAGGCTGGCCAGAGCGTTTGTTTGTGCCGTTAAACGCGTTATTCCCTCGACTTGTCGACGGCGCTTTACGTAAGCCCTATCGGCTCATTTCACAATTACTTAAGGAGCATTACTCATGAATCGTTTGGGTCATTTCATCATTGCTATCGGTCTTTGCTGTGGCGTGTTTTCTAGCTCTGCCAATGAGGCCTTTACGCAGCAGCTACTGCAACTACAAACCGACTGGGCTATCGCTAATTATCAGCAGCGCGATGACGCTCAAGAAGTCGCATTTCAACAGCTGCAACAACAAGCGGCAGGTTTTGTCGCCAGTTATCCAGAGCGCGCTGAAGCCTACATTTGGCAAGGCATCATTTTAAGCACCCAAGCTGGCGTGGTGGGTGGTCTTGGTGCGTTGGATTTGGCTGAGCAATCGAAAGCTGCTCTCGAGCAAGCGTTAACCATTGACCCACAGGCATTAGACGGCTCGGCTTATACCAGTTTGGGTACGCTATACTTCAAAGTTCCTGGCTGGCCGTTTGGTTTTGGTGATGATGAGCTTGCCGCTCAATACTTGCAAAAAGCCTTGACCATTAATCCTAATGGCATTGACGCTAATTACTTTTATGGTGAATTTCTCTATGAAGAAGGTGACTATGCAGCCTCTGCCAAGCACTTAGAAGCAGCGTTGGCAGCGCCACCGCGGCCGCAGCGAGAACTCGCTGATCAGCAGCGGCAGCGGGAAATTCGCGAGCTGTTAGCCAAGGTCGACAAAAAGCTCAACAAAGGCAAAGGTCGAAGCTAAGCCTAATGGGCTTAGCTTTTTGGCATGGGGCAGGTCGACACGCCAAGTAGCTTATACAAGCCACAAAAGCGAAATACTGCTGTACCTAAAATCACTAAGCCCAAAATCCACCAGTAATTACCGTAGACCACGCCGAAAGCAATTAGAGCAAGACCAATAATGGCTCGTAAGAGCCGATCAATACCGCCAACATTTGCCATAACAGACCCCTTTAAATGAGTTAAATACCACACCATATATAGCACATAATACCGACTACTATCATCGTGACTGAGGATTATTTATGGCGACTATGATCGTTGCGTGCCCACACTGCCACAGTAAAAATCGCCTACCTGTTGATAGGCCCAAAGCTGACGCCCAATGCGGTCGTTGCAAGCAACCGCTATTTACCGGCAAAGCCTTTGCCGCGACGGCTGATCAGTTACCAGCGCATCGCGATAGTGATTTACCGGTGGTGATTGATTTTTGGGCGAGTTGGTGCGGCCCCTGCCAGCAATTTGCGCCGATATTCGAACAAGTTGCAGCCAAGTTCTCCGAACAGGCGCGATTTATCAAAATAAGTACGGAGCAACAACCAACCGTAGCGCAACATTATGGTATTCGTAGTATTCCAACCTTGTTAGTGCTTAAGAACGGTCAGGAAATTGCCCGTCAAGCAGGAGCCATGTCGGCCAACCAGTTCAGCCAATGGTTGGGGCAGGTATTACGCTGACCGCGTCGGTATCGCACTGGGGATGGTAAATGGCATAACTATAGGCGCCCACCTGTGCCAGCGCTGCGTGCGCCAACAGCGGCTCTGGTTGACGCTGTAACACCTCAAGTAACTTGCCCTGCTCGGCCTTGACCACTGCTTCAGCCAGATTCCAGCGCTGGGCGCGCGCCAAAGAGCTACTCCCGACCTTGTGCATCATGCCGTGCTGATATTTAGCTACCACTGGGCTGGTTTGCCAACGCGCGGCATCAACGCGCTCAATATCAAGGCCAAAAGCCTGCTGATCATCACTTACTCCGACCAGTACTGCATTATCGGTGTGCGCAATTGAGCAACTCAATAGCTGCTCGCCGAGCAGCAAATAGGGCGCGCCATTGGGGTGTTTAAGGATCTGTAACGCCTCGGTGGCACTAAAATTTTCACGGACTAGCCAGCGTAATAGTGCTCGCGCAGCGAGGAACTGGAGTTGTCGCGGCGCATGGGTATAGTGCTGCGCCTGCTGCTGATCATCCGCCGTGACGTGACCAGCAAGCCACGCCCGCTGCGCGGCGATATCGATACAGTAGCACGCCATAATGGCCATAATGCAATAACTCGGTGGCTGCGAATAAGCGCCTAAACTAGCGGCATCGGTAGCTTGTGGTCAAGTCTCTATTCCCAACGCAAGGTGATACCAAGCTTAATGAGTTGTTTGGTTTCTGCAGCTAAGTCAGCAATCAGCGTTGGATTCGCTCGCCCTTGTGGCGTTAACGTCAGTAACAGCACGTCTTTGCTGGCAAAGGTTTTGAACAACAACTGCGAGGTTTGCCGGTCGGTGTTAAAAATCACCGCCAAGCGTAACAACGCCAGTAAACGCAGCACATCATGTTGGTGATACAGTTGCAGCTCGGGAATATCAATCAGCTCAACTTTTTTACGATAGTGGCGCACCAGCGCTGCTAACAGCGCTTGCTGTTCTTTGTTAAAACCCGGCATATCGCTGTGCTGCAAAATATAGCCGGCATGACGCTGCCTTGCACTAAAATTAATTTGTAAACCAACTTCGTGCAGCAGTGCCGCCCAACTCAATAATTGCCGCCACTGACGATCCTGCAGGCGCCATTCTTTCGCCACTTGTTCGAGTAAATCTAATGCGGTTTGTTGCACTCGGGTAGCTTGCTCGCGATCAATACTGTAGCGCAATGCGAGGCTTTCAATGGTGCGTTGCCGTACATCATCATGATGCAGTACTTGCTCGGCCAACTCATACAACACGCCCTCGCGTAACGCGGCATCGTGTGGCTCTAACCGATCAATATCGAGCTCTTCCATGAGGCCCAGTAAAATCGCCAACCCCCCGGCAATCACGCTGACCCGTTCACCATCGACACCGGCTAATTGCATGCCTTCGAGTTGGCTATGCGATAGCAATTCATCGGCGCAGCTATGCAGCGCCTCGCGGCTAATCACATGGCTGGTTTGCCCGACTTTACTGCCGGCCCACTGGGCAATTGCACGAATGGTGCCCGAGGTACCGATAACCTGGTCTTTGGCGAATTTGCGTAGTTCACTGGCGACCGGCTCGAGTGTACGTCGAGTTGCAATAAGTGCTTTATCGAAGCGTTTTCTCGTGATCTTGCCGTCACCAAAGAAGTCTTCGGTATAGCTGATACAGCCCATGCTCACTGATACCAGCTTGGTCGCATTGAAGCCCTTACCGCCGGCAAACTCGGTACTACCACCGCCAATATCAATGACTAAACGCTTACCCTCACTAACCGTGGTTTGCGCTACCCCGGTATAAATCAACCGCGCTTCTTCATGGCCGGAAATAATCTCGATAGGAAAAGCTAATACGCTAGCGGCTTTAGCGAGAAAAATATCGCTATTGAGCGCTTCACGGAAGGTATGGGTTGCCACCACACGCACTTGCTCGGGACTAAAACCTTGTAACTTTTGCGCACACACAGCCAGCGCTTCAAGACCGCGTTGCATGGCTTTATTGCTGAGCTGCTGATGCTTGAATCCAGCCCCCATGCGCACCCGTTGCTTTAATCGTAACAACGGCTGCAGGCTATGGTTATCAACCCGAGCAATCAGTAAGTGGAAGCTATTTGAACCTAAATCAAGCGCCGCGAACTGCGGTAAATCGGAGCTATCAAGGCTGGGCAGGTGTGGGTCGGTCATGATTTTGACTCTGTCAGTTGACGTTTTAACAGGCTATAAATGGCCTTTTGCGCGCGAACCTTGCGCTTTTTCGGTGCCACATAGGCATTACTTTGCTCAGCATCAATGACGCGTGCCTTGCAGTTGTCACGCCATTGTAACTCCATAATGCTCGCTATCGTAGCGCGGGCCTGCTCGTCATAAATAGGACAGCTGGCTTCAACCCGACGGTCGATATTGCGCTTCATCCAATCTGCCGATGAGATGTAAATGCGCTGCTGGCCGCCATTATGAAACATAAACACGCGTGCATGCTCCAGCAGGCGATCGACGATACTGCGTACTTCAATCAGCTCACTCAGCCCAGGAACGCCGGTTCGTAAGGCACACATGCCGCGCACTAAAGCCCGAACACGCACCCCCGCGCGGCTGGCACGATAAAGCCGAACAATCAGCGCTTCATCCACTAAATTATTCACCTTAATGAATATTTCCGCCGGCTGGCCATTTTGCGCCGCGCTGATTTCAGCATCAATGGCGGCCTCAAGGCGCTCACGGGTATTGACCGGTGATACTAACAGTTCATGGAAGTCGTAACGCCGATAGGGCTGCTCTAAATAGTGAAACACTTGCTCAATTTCATGGCAAATAGTTGGATGCGCGGTGAACAAGCCAAAGTCGGTGTAAATTTCTGCGGTTTTCTCATTGAAGTTGCCGGTACCGAGGTAGCCATAGCGGCGCACTTGACCCTGTTCCATGCGCTGCACCAGCAATAATTTGGCATGGGCTTTGAGGCCCTGAATACCAAACAGCACCCGAATACCCGCATCGGTCATTTCTTTTGACCATTCAATGTTAGCTTCTTCGTCAAAGCGCGCGCGTAATTCCACCATCACCGTAACATGCTTGCCGTTGCGCACCGCATCCATGAGTGCATGAATCAATCGTGAATCACGGGCCACGCGATAGATACAAATAGCAATACGCGTAACCGCCGGATC
>CAYXGO010000080.1:0-7536 GCA_964464575.1 uncultured Pseudomonas sp.
AAGTGGAGAACAACAATGACCGCATTACCTGAACAACTGGCAGAGGCGACTTCGCGGCATGATTGAACGCTACGATTGGTTACTGTTTGACGCCGACGATACACTGTTCCATTTTGATGGCTCGTTAGGGCTCGAGGCGCTGTTTAACAGCTTTGATGCTGTATTTACGCCGGATGACTTCAAGCAGTTTCAAACCTTGAACAAGCCGTTGTGGGATCAGTACGCGCAAGGGCTAGTGACGGCCGACGAAGTGCAGATCAGGCGCTTTGTGCCACTAGCGCAGCGCTTTGGCGTGACTGCCGAGCAGCTCAACAGCAACTTTATTGATGCCATGGCTGAGTTGTGTGAACCGCTACCTGGCGCGCTGAACTTGGTGCATGCATTGAGCGAGCGCGTGCAACTCGGTATCATCACCAACGGTTTTACCGAGCTGCAAGACCGGCGCATGCGTCGGGTGGGCTTTGATCGGCACTTCGATTTACTGGTGATTTCGGAGCAAGTGGGCGTAGCTAAACCACACTTAGATATATTTGAGCATGCCTTTGCACGGATGGAAAATCCGGCTCGGGAGCGTATTTTGATGGTCGGTGACAACCTCCATACCGACGTGGCGGGTGGCCGTAATGCGGGTATTGACACCTGTTGGCTGAATCATCATGGTAAAACCGCACCGGCCGAGTTACAGCCAACCTATGAGGTTAGCAATTTGCTGCAGCTGCATCAGTTGCTGTTAGGCGGGGCTTGATATGAAACGGCTGCTGCACGGGCTACTCACATTGCTGCTCGCACCGCTATTGATCTATCAAGGTAAGCGGGTACGCCGAGTGACGCCGCGATTGCCTGAAGCGCCCGGTGAGCGTCATGGCTGCGCTGGTAGTGGTGAGCCCCTGCGGATCTTGATTTTAGGTGATTCTGCAGCCGCTGGGGTAGGTATTGCTTCGCAACAGCAGGCGCTGAGCGGATGTTTAGCGGCCGCATTGGCGCCACAGGCCGAGGTGCACTGGCAGTTACTGGCACAATCGAGCTTGACCACCGCTGCTATGACCAAGCTGCTCGATGGCTTACCTGAGCAAGCGTTCGATGCCGTTTTAGTGTCGTGCGGGGTGAATGATGTTACGCGTAGCACCAAGCCAGCTGATTTCGCTGGGCATATACAGCAGTTGCAGCAGCGGTTATTACAGCACTATAACCCCCGCGTAGTGATTTATACGGCGCTACCACCGATGCATAAATTTCCTGCTTTACCGCAGCCGTTGCGCTGGTTTCTTGGTGGCAAAGCACGGCGACTAGACCGTGTGTTGCAGCGTGTTGTCGCCCAGCAGCCACACGCACGCTTGTTAACCTTAGAGCTGCCCTTTAGTCGTGACTACATGGCTAGTGATGGCTTTCATCCGTCTGCCAAAGCCACACCTTTGTGGGCCGAAGCTGCCGCCGTCATTATTCGCCGCGAGGTGCTGACCAGTGAGTACTAAAGAACCCACCAATTGGCGCGGCCTAGCCCGCAGTGTAACGATTTATTTGGTACTGATGCTGGTGGTACTGGTGGCGGTGGATTGGTGGCGCAGCCGCGCTATTCCTGACGGTCAATTGCCACAGGTACCGCTCTACACCTTAGCTGGCGAAGCCATTGATCTCCACGCGTTGAGTGCGGACAAGCCGCTAGTGGTGTATTTTTGGGCCAGCTGGTGTCCAGTGTGTCCCAGTGTATCGCCATCAATTGACTGGCTTGATGGCACTGTGCCGGTGGTCACTGTGGCGCTGCGTTCAGGCACCGACGAACAACTCAGCCGCTACATGCAGCAAAAAGGGTATGGTTTCACCACCATTCACGACAGCACCGGTCAGCTCGCTCAGCAGTGGGGTATTGGCATCACCCCTGCCGTGGCGATCGTCAAAAATGGTGAAATAGTTGCCTTTACCGCTGGCTTTACTGCGCCACCAGGTATCTTGGTACGGTATTTCATGGCGTCACTATTTGCTTAAAAAGTAGTTGGCGATCGGTGATGGAATAGCAGATACTAGCGACCTATTATAAAAATAAAAAAGTGTCAGATGGGAGGTTATCAATCGTTACCTTATAGCGAGATAACCATGTTTGATAGTGTTTCAAATCCAAGTAATGTCGGCAGTGTGCGTTTCCCAGGCAAACAAATTTTAGTTGCCGATGATAATCCTGTGTTCCAAATTTTGATGAAGCAATTAGCCGCTGATGCGGGTATGCGCTCGTTGGTGTTGAGCAATGGTCGGCAGCTGATGCGAGCTATTGCGGTAAAACAATACGATGCGGTGATACTCGATCTGGATATGCCAGTATTAGACGGAATCGCAACTATTGAGGCCATCCGCCGCGCTGAAAAAAGCAGCAACGCAGAACGCATTCCCATTCTAATTACCTCTATTAGTCGAGCCAGCGACTTACCCGAGCATATCAAACCCATGATTGATGGTTATTTGCAAAAACCAATTTCGAGAGGGCTGTTGATGGCGAGCTTAGAGACTGTGTTTGCTGCCGATCAAACCGCCTCGCCACAGGCGTAGGCGCTGCTCCAGGCCCATTGGAAGTTGTAGCCACCAAGCCAGCCGGTCACATCTAGCACTTCGCCAATGAAAAATAGCCCAGGCTGCAGCTTACTCTCCATGGTTTTGGAGCTGACTTGATCGGTATCGACACCGCCTAAAGTGACTTCAGCGGTGCGATAGCCTTCCGTACCATTGGGCTTGATGGTCCACTGATGCAAGCTGCCGGCGACTGCCTGCAATAGCGCGTTGTTGCAGTCGGCGAGGTTCTTGTCAGGCCATTGAAATTGCTCGGCGAGAGTCAGCGCTAGGCGCTTCGGAAACCATTGCTGTAGGGCGGTGCGCAGACCCATTTTCGGGCGTTCGCGACGCAAGGTTTGCAGCGCTTCGAGTAAGTCAGCTTGCGGGTGCAAATCGATCGCCAAGCTTTCACCGGGCCACCAATACGACGATATCTGCAACATAGCGGGGCCGCTTAGGCCACGGTGAGTGAATAGCATGGCTTCTTTGAAGCTGGTGCGTTGGTTGCTGGCGATGACATCAACAGCGAGGCCTGATAGTTCGGCAAAGCGCTGTTTATCGGCGTCATGCAAGGTAAAGGGCACCAAGCCAGCGCGCACCGGCAAAATACGATGACCAAACTGCTCGGCTAATTGATAGCCAAACGGCGTGGCACCCAAGGCTGGCATCGACAAGCCACCGCAGGCCACCACTACCGATTGCGCGCGAATGCTGTCATGGCTGGTGCCGAGCAAATAACCCTGAGCATCATGCTGAACGCTGTTGATGGTGGTGCGCAGTTGCACCTCAGCACCATGATCAGCGCATTCGCGCAGTAACATCGCCACAATATCTTTGGCGCTGTCATCGCAAAATAGTTGGCCCAAGGTTTTCTCGTGATAGCCGATACCATGTTTGCCTACCAAGGCAATGAAATCCCACTGGGTATAACGCTTGAGTGCAGATTTGCAAAAGTGCGGGTTGGCCGATAGGTAGTTTTCGGGGCTAGCGTAAATATTGGTGAAATTGCAGCGGCCGCCGCCGGAAATAAGGATTTTTTTACCCGCTTGTTTGGCGTGATCAAGTACCAACACCGAGCGACCGCGGGCTGCTGCAATTGCGGCGCAGTGCAGACCTGCTGCACCAGCGCCGATAACCACTACATCATACTGACGCACTAGCCTTTAAGTGCAGCCAATACGTGTTCAGCGCTTGATACGCCAAAGCTCTTCTCGTCTTCTACGAACAGATGCGCCACTACGCCATTGTCGATTACCATGGCATAACGCTCAGCGCGCAGGCCACCGAAGCTACCGGTTTCTTTGGTCAAGCCAAGAGTTTGATGATAGCTGCAATCGCCATCGGATAATAACCGCACGCTGTCGTTGACGTTCAGCGCTTTGCCCCAGGCTTTCATCACAAAGGCGTCATTGGTGGCTACACAGCTGATGCTATCAATGCCAGCGGCTTTGAATTCTGCAGCATGAGCCACAAAGCCCGGTAAATGCTTCTCTGAACAGGTCGGTGTAAAAGCGCCGGGGACAGCGAACAAAATATGTTTGCCGTTAGCGAATAGCTCGGCTGGGTTGAGGTTTTGTAAGCCTAAATCACCTAACGCGGTGAGGTTACCTGCGGCGATACGGTCGTTTACCTTAATCATGCTGTACTCCTGTGAGATAAATATCAAAACGGTGTTTGCTACCAATGACCTGTAAATCAGGCTTACGTTGGTTTAAGAAATCGGCATGCTGCGGGCGTTTTACCACAACCCGTTTGCGTGCAATGGTTAAAGCCGGTGTTAACAAATCATCGGCATCATGGTCGGCACCAATGAGCTGTTGAAACATCTGCATGTCTTTTTTTACCGCGGCTTTCGCTTTGCGGTCACCCTTAGGATACATGGGATCGAGATAAACCACATCATAGCTGCCGACTAAATCGCCGCGATTAAAGCAATCGGTTCCAGCAAAATACAGCCGCTCGGCCAGTTTTGGATCAGCCTGCTGCAGCCGCATTAAGGCATCTTGGAGCAGTGCAACTACCATCGGGTGGCGCTCATTCAGCCCCACTTTAGCGCCCAATTGTGCGAGTACTAGAGCATCACGGCCAAGCCCTGCGGTGCCATCCAAAATATGCACATTGGCAATCTTACCCAAGCCGCAAGCGCGGGCTATGGCTTCATCTTTGCGGGTGGCTTGAGCAGCGCGATAGGCGCTTTTGCCGCTACAAAAATCAATCCGTAGCGGCAGCATTTTGGGCTGTTCGAGCCACCGTAACGCTAACCCTTCAGCGGTGTGCTCAAGGGCAAAGCTCATGCCGGGCGTTCCATATCAATATGGGGAATATCGTCTTCGAGATATTCGTCGCCAACTTCAATAAAGCCAAAGCTGGCGTAAAATTCACGCAAGTAGGTTTGCGCGCTCAATACCACGGTGATTTCGGGCGCGTGATGGGCGCAAAATGCCAGCGCTTGGTGCATCAGCTCGCGGCCAATACCTTGCCCGCGTACCCGTGGTGAGCTGACCACCCGGCCAATGCGCACTTCACGGCTGAGTAGCTCAGGCAAAAATACCCGCGCACAAGCGACCATTTGCTTTGCGCCGTTGTAGGCAAATAAATGCCAAGCGTAGAAATCTTTGCCATCAGCGTCTAAATACGGGCAGGTTTGCTCGACGACAAAGACTTCTTGGCGCAATTGCAGCAGGTCATAGAGCTCACGGGTAGTGAGCTCATGAAAGGGTTTGGCATACCAGTTCATGGTGCTATCTTCCGTTGCAAAGAGGTGAGCGCCACAACATTGTTGGCGGTGGAGGGGCTCGTATAAAGCGCCAACAACTCGGCCACTTTGCCGCGCTTGGCGCCGTTTTGGCTGATAAAACGTGATACTTGCAGACTATGCAGGTCGGCATCGGCGTACAGTAAGCGGGTCAGATCGGTGTCGTGATTACTGATCAACACCGGAATGCCACGTTTATGGGCGGTATGCGCGGCTCGTCGGGCGAGTTCATGTTGGTGCTCAAGGCTAAAGCCGCTGCTGGCATAACTGGTAAAGTTAGCGGTGGTGCTCAGTGGCGCGTAGGGCGGGTCGCAATAAATCACATCACCTTGGCGGGCGCGGCGAAACACCTTCTCAAAGCTCAAGCAGGTGAAGGTAGCGCGCTGGGCTTTTTCGGCAAAAAACTCAATTTCTGCTTGCGGAAAGTAAGGGCGTAAATATTGTCCGAACGGCACATTGAACTCGCCGCTGCGATTGTAGCGGCAGAGGCCGTTGTAACCATGCCGATTAAGGTACAAGAAGAGTAATGCTCGCCGGTATGGGTCGTTACAGGCGTTGAATTCGCGGCGCAAGGCGTAATAAGCACTGGCATTGTTATTGAGCGGCGAAAATAGCGCGGCAGCGTCGGTAATAAATTGTTGCGGCCGGCGTTTGACGATGTTGAATAGGTGAATCAGATCAGGGTTTACGTCGTTGAGTAGGTAGCGTTCATAATTGCTGTTTAGAAATACCGAACCGGCACCCACAAAGGGTTCAATCAGGCGCCCACCATCTGGTAGTAAGCGGTTGATGGGTTCGACCAAGCCAAACTTGCCGCCTGCCCATTTCAAAAAGGCGCGTTGCTTAGCCATGGCTGACCGCCAAAATTGCTTGGTAGACACTCGACCAATCACTCACAACGCGGAGTTCAGCGGCACCGATAGCGGTGGGCAGCACTAACCGTAATTGTCCGCCTTTGACCTTTTTGTCACGCAACATGTAACTGCGCCAGCTTTCCTCAGTGATGTTGGGTGCTTGGGTAGGCAGACCGCAACGGCGGATTAGTTCGACAATGCGTGTCGCATCGGTGTGGCTGAACTGTTGCTGCTGCAGCATATATTCGGTGGCCATCAGCATACCCACAGCAACGGCTTCACCGTGGCGCCAGTTGTCATAATCGTGGGCTTCAATGGCATGACCAAAGGTGTGGCCCAAGTTGAGCAGCGCACGCACACCTTGTTCGGTTTCGTCGGCGGCAACTATGGCGGCTTTGATGGCGCAACTGCGGGCAATGGCGTAACTCAAAGCGGTGGTGTCGCGCGCCATTAAATCGTCAGTATGTTGTTCTAACCAAGCGAAAAAGTCGGCATCGTAAATGATGCCATATTTGATGATTTCGGCTAGCCCGCAAGTGTAATCGCGGTCACTCAGGGTGGTGAGACAATGGCTGTCAATCAGCACCCCAAGCGGCTGATAAAACGCGCCAATCATATTCTTGCCATCGGGGTGATTGACGGCGGTTTTACCCCCCACCGACGAGTCGACTTGGGCTAACAGCGTAGTCGGTATTTGATAGAAGGCAACGCCGCGCTGATAGGTGGCGGCGACAAAGCCGGCCAGGTCACCCACCACCCCACCGCCGAGCGCAATAACGGCACAGTCGCGGTTTAAGCCCCAAGCCATTAAGGTATCCATGACTTCGCCGTAGTGTTGTAGGCTTTTATACTGCTCGCCGTCGCCAATCAGGTGCACGACTACTTCATGGCCCACTAGCGCTTGTTTGACGATGGCAAGATACAGTTCAGCAACCGTCGGGTTGGAGATAATGAGAATCTGTTTGGGCAGAGCAACCATGTGCTGCGTGAGATTCGCCAGCAGATGGCTGCCAATGATGATTGGATAACTGCGCTCATCCAAACCCACGGTAACAACCTGATGAATCTGTTGCGTGGTATTTTGCATGAGCGCCTCCGCGGTCTATAAGCCGACTTTCTCGATAATCTCGTCGATCACAACTTTAGTGCTTTGTTCATCGGTGCGAACCACGATGTCAGCAATTTCTTCATATAAGGCATTACGTGAATCGGCTAATTCTTCAAGCACTTCACGTGGGTTTTCAGCTTCGGCAATCAGCGGCCGACGTTTGTCGCGTTGTGTGCGTGCCAGCTGTTTATCAATGGTGGTTTGTAAGTAAACCACGATACCACGCGCTGATAAACGATTACGACTCTCTTTAATGAGAATAGAGCCACCGCCTGTTGCGA
>CAYXGO010000081.1:0-7471 GCA_964464575.1 uncultured Pseudomonas sp.
CTGGTCATGGGTGACAATAATAAACGCTGTGCCGAGCTCGTGGTTCAAACGTTTTAGTAACGTGTAAATTTGCCCCGCTGTTTGCGCATCGAGATTACCCGTTGGTTCATCAGCGAGCACAACCTGGGGTTTATTCACTAAGGCTCGGGCTATCGCCACCCGTTGTCGCTCACCGCCTGAGAGCTCAGCCGGACGGTGGCTAGCACGCTGCTCTAAACCAACAAAATGCAGTAGCTCTGCGGCATGCTGCTGCGCCTGACGCTGGCTAACACCGGCTATCAATTGCGGCATAGCAACGTTTTCAAGGGCGCTAAATTCAGGCAGTAGATGATGAAATTGATAGACAAAACCGAGGGCACTATTACGCCAATCGGCACGTTGGTTCGCTGACCACTGGACAATACTTTGACCGCGATAATACACCGTCCCGCTGGTCGGTTGATCGAGCCCACCGAGGCAATGCAGCATGGTACTTTTGCCGGAGCCGGAACTCCCTACAATGGCCACCATATCACCTTGCTCGAGGGTAAAGTCGACTTGTTTGAGAACCTGCAATTGACGCTGACCATCTTGATAGACACGGCTCAATTGTTCACAGGCGAGTAATACTTCATTATTCATAGCGTAGCGCCTCCGCAGGTAAAATTCGACTAGCTCGCCAGGCCGGGTATAACGTCGCCAGCAAGGTGAGTAGCACCGCTGTGGCGACGATCATGAGTATCTGCATGGGTTCAATCAACACCGGCAAACCGCCATCGGCAGTAAATTCAGTGCGTACCCCAAAGGCCCACAGCAAATCATTCACCGTAACACTCAGCAATAATCCGAGTAAGCAGCCCAATACGCCACCTACGACACCATTGCGCAAGCCATACAGCACAAAGATTGCGTATAACGAGCTGCGACGCATACCCATGGTTTGCAGCACCGCAATATCGGCACGTTTATCTTGGATCACCATCATCAGCGATGACACAATATTAAATGCCGCTACCGCAATGACTAAACCGAGCATTAAATTAATCATGGTTTTTTCCAGTGCCACGGCATCAAATAGCTCGCCGTAACGTTGCTGCCAGCTTTCACTGCGATAGCCCGGCGCCAGTTCGGAATCGAGTTGCTGTTGGCCGCTCAAGGCAGCAAATGGATCATCGAAAAAGTACCGTAGCGCGGTCACTTGATGGTCGGCTAACCGCAGGAGCCGAGCGGCATCAACGCCATGTATGAGGACCAATTGATCGTCAGCTTCTGATTGCATGGCGATAATACCCGCCACTTCAAAATTACGCTGGGCCGGCACTAAACCAAACGGTGTGTAGGTGCCGCCAGCCGCAGCAACAAGACGCACTTTATCACCGGGCCATAAATCCAGTTCATAAGCGAGCCGCTCACCCAACAGCACCCGATAACTACCCGCTTGCAGGGTATTAAAGTCACCCATTTTAAGTTGTTGCCGAAGTCGGTCCAATTGCACCGAACTGTTGTTGTGCTCAGCAAACACTCCTTGAATCAGCACTGGTTTAAGTTGCCCTTGGTGCTGCACCACCCCGGCGCTCAGCACTTGCGGTAATAATGCCGTTTGTTGCGGCAGCTCTGGTAGTTGCTGTGCCAGTGTTTGCCAATCATCAAGCGCCAAGCCTTCGGCCGGCAGCACCGATAGCTGCGGTACGACTCCAAGAATGCGATCTTTAAGTTGTTGTTCGAAGCCATTCATGACCGAGCCAACCAAAATCAAGGCCGCCACCCCAAGCATAATGCCCGCTAATGAGAAGCGATTAATGAATCGAGCAAAACGATTGCCATAATGCGAACGCGCCAAGCGTTGCGCAATGAAAAATACCGCCGACAAAGGCATCTCCAATTAAATTTCCGAGGCGCTGCAAGCATAAAGAAATGTTGCCACTGATCCAAGCGACAACTTCAGGTATACTTGCCTACACGCTAATAAACCCGCTGTTATAAAGAATCATCACACACATATGACCAAGGCTTCCGTTTTATCGCCACCGTTCCCGCCCTCCGCTGCACAGGATATAAGCTGGCAGCAGTTGGCTGGCAGCAGCGCCGCATTGGCCTTTGCCAAACTTATTCAACAGCAGCAACGGCCGTTACTGATTGTCACCCCCGACGCGCCGCAAGCACATCGGCTTGAGCAAGAAATCAATGCGTTCTTAAGCACCGCCGATGCCGCGGTATGGGTGTTTCCCGATTGGGAAACGCTGCCCTACGATAGTTTCTCACCGCACCAAGATATTATCTCAGAACGTTTGAGCGTGCTGGCTAAATTACCCAGCTTACAACGTGGCGCGCTGATTGTGTCGCTGAATACCCTAATGCACCGCCTGGCACCAACCGATTATGTCGCCGGCCAAGCATTACAAATCAAGAAGCAGCAAACACTTGATATACATGCCTTGCGCTTGCGCTTAGAACGCGCCGGTTATCGCCATGTACAGCAAGTGATGGAACATGGTGAATTCTGCGCCCGTGGTTCATTACTTGATTTGTTTCCGATGGGCAGTACGGTGCCCTATCGCATTGATTTTTTTGACACTGAAGTCGACTCGATTCGCCTGTTCGACCCAGATACGCAGCTATCCGCTGGCACTATCGACGCGATTGATTTGCTGCCGGCGCATGAATTCCCCATCGATGATGCTGGCATCGAGCATTTTCGGGCACGCTACCGCGAGCACTTCGGCGCCTCCAACGAGCGCGATTCAGTTTACTATCAAGTTTCACAACGCCAGCTGCCGGGTGGCATTGAATACTACTTACCGTTATTTTTTGCCAACACCGCGAGCTTATTTGACTATCTGCCTGATGAGACCTTGTTGGTGACTTGTGGTGATTTACAAACCTCATTGGATAGCCTCTGGCACGATATTGTGCAGCGTTATGAACAGCGGCGCTATGACTTACAACGGCCCTTATTACCACCACAGCAATTGTTTCTCAGCGTTGATCAGTTACACGGTGAATTCAAACAGCGGCCGCGTATTCGCGCGCTGATCCCAGCTGACAAACCGCGACCAGGGCCCCAACAATTTGCCACCCAGAGCGTGGCAGCAATTGCCGTTAACCATCAAGCGAAAGAACCGCTGCAGGGTTTACGCCAGCAACTCGAGCAAAGTTTTGCCAATGGCTATCGGGTGTTATTTGCGGTGGAATCAGCCGGTCGCCGCGAGAGTTTAAGAGAACTGTTAACGCCTTTGCGATTAGCCTTACCTGAATGCGCCAGCGTTGATGCTTTTTTAAACAGTCATGAACAAAGTGCTATTGTGGTAGCACAAGTGATGCACTCATTCAGTCTTGATGAAGCCAAACTGCTGCTCATCACCGAAACTGAATTACTCGGAAATCGCATTATTCAGCGCCGTCGGCGTGAACAAAAGCAAGCATTAGCCAGTGAACATCTGGTTCGCAATCTCGCCGAGTTGAAGATTGGCCAGCCGGTAGTGCATTTAGAGCATGGTGTCGGCCGTTATCAAGGTCTACAAACTCTCGAGTCAGGCGGCATAAAGACTGAGTTTGTCACCATTGAGTACGCCAACCAGAGCAAGCTTTACGTTCCTGTAGCGTCGCTGCATCTATTGAGTCGCTACAGCGGTGGCGAAGAGTCGGCGGCACCACTGCATAAGTTGGGTAATGATCAATGGGAGCGGGCCAAACGCAAAGCGGCAGAAAAAATTAGAGACGTGGCGGCGGAACTGCTGGATGTCTATGCCCGTCGCGAGGCCAAGCCAGGTTTCCCGTTCCCGCTCGAGCAAAGTGATTATCAGCGCTTTGCCAATGGCTTCCCGTTTGAAGAAACTGACGACCAGCAAACCGCGATCAGCGGCGTACTCGCTGACATGCAAGCGCCGCGGGCTATGGATCGCTTAGTCTGTGGCGATGTCGGTTTTGGTAAAACTGAAGTGGCCATGCGGGCAGCTTTCGTTGCCGTAAATGCCGGTAAACAAGTCGCGGTTTTGGTGCCTACAACTTTATTAGCCCAGCAGCATTACGAAAACTTCAAAGACCGTTTCGCCGATTGGCCGATTCGGGTTGAAGTGTTGTCGCGGTTCAAAAGTGCCAAACAAACCACGCAGATTTTAGCCGACCTCGAAGCTGGTAAAGTCGACTTGGTGATTGGCACCCATAAATTACTGCAAGACTCAATTAAGTTTCATGATCTCGGCTTGTTGATTGTCGATGAGGAGCATCGTTTTGGTGTGCGGCAAAAAGAGGCTATTAAACGCATGCGCGCCGATGTAGATATCCTCACCCTCACGGCTACGCCCATTCCTCGTACCCTCAATATGGCCATGCATGGGGTCCGTGATCTGTCGATTATTGCCACCCCACCGGCCAAGCGGCTGGCGGTTAAAACCTTTGTACGTGAGTATGATGAGGCCACGATTCGCGAGGCGATTTTGCGCGAAATCCTTCGCGGTGGCCAAGTGTATTTCTTGCACAATAATGTCGATACCATCGCCAAGACCGCAGCCGAGCTCGAGTTGTTAGTACCAGAAGCGCGTATCACCGTGGCCCACGGGCAAATGCGTGAACGCGATCTCGAGCGCATCATGTCTGATTTTTATCATCAACGTTTCAATGTACTGGTGTGTACCACCATTGTTGAGACCGGTATTGATGTGCCAACCGCGAACACTATTATTATGGACCGCGCTGATCATCTTGGTCTGGCGCAAATGCACCAGCTGCGCGGCCGGGTAGGCCGTTCGCACCACCAAGCATACGCCTACTTACTGACACCGCATCCGAAGCGCATGACCAAAGATGCTTTAAAGCGCCTCGAAGCTATTGCTCAACTGGAGGATCTCGGCGCTGGCTTTATGTTGGCTACCCATGACCTCGAGATCCGCGGTGCCGGTGAACTGCTTGGTGATGAACAAAGCGGACAAATTGAAAGTATCGGCTTCAGTTTGTATATGGAGATGCTCGAGCAAGCCGTGCAAGCGCTGCGAGAGGGCCGTGAGCCGGCCTTGGATCAATTGCTACAACAACAGTCTGAAATTGACTTGCGAATTGCGGCGTTGCTACCCGACGACTATATCGCCGATGTTAATCAGCGCTTAAGCTTGTACAAACGCATCGCCAGTGCTGATGACGCTAACGCACTGGATGACATCCAAATTGAATTGATTGACCGCTTCGGCTTGCTCCCTGAGGCGGTGAAAAATCTCATTCGCATTGCTGCCTTACGGCAGTTGGCAAATAGCCTGGGCATTCGTAAAATTGATGGTGGCCCGCAGGGTATCAGCATTGAATTTGCCGCCACCACCAAAGTTTCGGTGAGCTATCTCATTGGTTTAATGCAACAACAGCCACAGCAGTTTCGCTTGGATGGCCCCAATCGTTTACGTGTTCTTGGCAAAATTGACGATACTCAAGGCCGCTTGAAACTGGTAGAGTCGCTATTACACGACTTTGATCAACATCGCAGTGAGTCATAAAGGGATGCATCTATCATGAGCTGGTTCAATCGATTACTGCCATTGGCCTTGGCCATGACTGCAATCCCAGCTTGGGCGCAAACCGATGCCGCCGATTTACGCTGGTTTGAAGTGGAAGTGCTGGTGATCGAACATCAGCGTCAAGATGGGCCGCTGGAGCATTTTGAGTGGTTACCACCAAGCCCAGTCAAAGCATCAGCTCGTGATCTCCTCAGCAGCTATTACGCCCCCAACTTTTGGGCCATGCTACACCGCTTGCCCGAGTGTCCGCGGGACAACTGGCAAACGCTGTTCAGTGACAGCGGCCTATTACCTTGTCATGACTGGGCCGAACTAGAATTGCCCGATGGCAAAGCTTGGTATCAACCCGAGCAAATTCTCGCTAGTTTTGCCCAAACACCGGTGGTTATTGATGGCAGCGGTGGCGATATGACCCGCAGTAGCCAACCGTTTTTGATGCCGGCCACTAGCCATCAATTGACTGATTTACGGCAGCAATTGCAGCGCCGCAATCTGGCCACGCCGCTATTGCACGTCACCTATCGGCAACCGGTATTCGGCCGCAATGATGATTTTCAGATCCGCTTGTTCGGTGGGCAAAATTATGCTGACCGATTTCTTGCCAGTGGTTACCAACGACCACCTCGGCAGTTTGAACGCCCCGTGCAAGTCACTGACGCTGTCGACCCAGTACAACAATTGCTGGAATTGCAGCAGCGCGACCAGTTAACCTTCCGCGTGCAACAAGCTGATACCCCTGCTCCACCGCCGGCGATGGAATTTAGCCCGGTGATTGAACAGCCGGTGTGGCAGCTCGACGGGCTGTTGCACATCTTTTTGGTCGGTAATTATCTGCATATTGATAGCCAACTTGAACTGCGCGAGCCACAAACAGTGATTTTTAGTAGTGTTAGCTTAGCTGAACAAGCACAAGCCGCATTGCAACAGGGTGACAACCAACAGTTTCTGCGACGCTTTGAATTAGACCAATTGCGACGAGTAATCAGCCACGAAACGCACTATTTTGACCATCCCAAGTTCGCCCTAGTGGTACAAATTCGGCGTACCGATTTGTCTGCTCGTCGTTAACTACTTTTTGTATAGTTAGGACTATTTATGCCACGTACTTACGCTTTGCTTATCAGCGCCAGTTTATTGCTTGCTATTGCCGGCTGCCAACAGCCACCAAGCTCAGTTAGTCAATGTGCTAGCGATAACATCACCGCCATTAGTGCAATTCAAGGCAGTGCTGCAGTCAGCCCACTGCTGGCACAACAGATTACTGTGCGCGGTGTAGTGACCGCTAGTTGGCAACCGCAGCATGAGTTAGGTGGTTTTTATTTGCATAGTCTTGCCCAGGATGATGATGGCAATAGCGCTACCTCAGAGGGTCTGTTTGTTGCCACCAGTACCGATATTGCAGTTTTAGTGCCCGGACAAACGGTGCTGCTAAGCGGTGAAGTGGCTGAGCTGCAGCAAGCAACAGCGCTCATTAATGTTGCGCTGCTCAAGGTATGTGGTGAGCAGCCGGTGCCGGCGGCCACCGCGCTGCAACTGCCACTAGCTGAAGGCAGTAGTTTTGAGGCACTCGAAAATATGCCAGTCATATTTGCGCAAACCTTAGTGGTGACCGGCCATTTCCCATTGTCGCGCCATGGCCAGTTTCAAGTAGCCGCGCAACAAAAGTTCACCGCCACGCAAATCAGCGCCCCTGGCCCAGCAGCCCATCAAGCGAATCAACAGGCTTTGCGTGAGCGCATCACGGTTGATGATAATCGCGCTGAAAAGCCCGAACAAATTATCTACCCGAGCCCCGCACTAAGCGCCACCAATAGCTTGCGTACCGGTGATAGTGTCAGCGGCTTAGTGGGTATCCTCAGCGAAGTGAATGGCAACTACCAGCTACAACCGCTGCAACAACCCACCTTTATTGCCAGCAACCCGCGTCCACAGCCACCAGCAGCGCCAGCATTACACACGCTGCGGGTCGCCGCCTTGAACGTGCTGAATTA
>CAYXGO010000082.1:0-7452 GCA_964464575.1 uncultured Pseudomonas sp.
AAAACGACAAACTAGCGCCGCGCATTCGGCAAACAGCACGCTATCTATGGCTGGTTTATGGGGTGATTACTATTGCCTGTGCGCTGGCCTATTGGTTGGCCGGTATGAGCAGTTACGACGCCATTGCCCATGCCTTTACCACGGTATCGACCGGGGGCTTTTCCACCCACGATGCCAGCATGGGTTATTTCGATAGCAACTTACTGCTGTGGATCGCCAATGTCTTTATGATCGTCGGCGCTATTAGCTTTGCCCTGCATTTTAAGAGCTTTCGTAACTATTTACTGAGTAATTACTGGCATGACGAAGAAACTCGCAGCATGCTTTTGGTTATGGCGGCCAGCTCGGTGGTGCTGACGTTATGGCTAATTAAGCAGACGGGTACGGGCACTTGGTTCGATGATCTGACTCAAGTCACTTTTCATGTCATCTCGTTTATGACCAGCACCGGTTATGGCGCCACCGATCTCAACAGCTGGCCCATGGGGGCCACCATGGTGCTGGTGGTACTGAGCTTTTTGGGTGGTTGCGCGGGCTCTACCGCAGGTGGCAGCAAAATGATCCGGGTGATTATTATGTGGCGGGTCATTCGTCAACAGCTGTTCGTGATGATTCACCCACGGGCGGTAAAAACCGTGCAGTATCAACAACACAGTATTTCCGATACCATTATTAGCGCGGTCATGGCATTTTTAATGTTGGCGCTGATCACCACCTTTGTGTTTACTATTTTGCTCAGTGCCACCGGGCTTGACTACTGGAGCAGCTTTACCGCAGTCAGTGCCTGCATTAACGTACTTGGCCCAGGTTTTGGTGAAGTCAGTAGCAACTTTATTGTTGTGTCTGACACCGGCACCTGGTTATTGAGCCTCGCCATGCTGCTGGGGCGTTTAGAATATTTCACTCTGGTGGCGTTATTGCTGCCGGCATTTTGGCGAGGATAACAAAGATGTTGAGCCGCTGGCCTTCTGCGCGCCCGAAACATCGAATCACCGAGCTCTTACTGGCGGCGCTGCTACTGGCTCTGGCTACGGTTTTAGCTGCATTACTGGCGGCGTGGTTATTACCTAATGTGGCGGCAGCACTGGTGTTACTGGCTGGCGTTATCGCCATCGCCTTATCCACCCGGTTGTGGATAGCGCAAAGCAGCGCAGTGCTGGGCGCCTTGCTGTTCAACGCCCTATTTACTGAGCCGCGCTGGTCGCTGCATATGGCCAATATTGAAGACATTGTCACCTTGGCGGTGTTTTTGGCCTTAGCGCTGTTGATGACCTATCTGGCACACACCACTCGGCAACAACAATCACGCTTAGCCGATGCCGAATTACGCGCCAAATTACTGCTGAGTTTGTCGCATGACTTACGCACGCCGCTGACCAGCATTATCGGCAATTTATCGACCTTAGATACCTATCAAAAGCAGCTTACGCCAGCGGTGCAAACCGAGTTGTGGCAGGCTGCCCGCAGTGAAGCCGAGCGGCTTAATCATTATTTAGAGAATCTGTTACAAGCCACTAAGCTGGAACATGGTGCGGTGGCTTTAAAGCTCGAACCTACCGACGTGGCCGAGCTCATTAAGCGCACTCTTGCAAGTTTAAGTCAGCAGGAGCAATTTGAGCTGACGTTAACCTCGCCACATTTTAAAGTGGCTGCACAGAGTGCTTTGTTACAGCAGGCGCTATTTAATTTGCTCGATAATGCCCAGCGCTACAGTGCCGATAATGCGCTGGTCTATGTGACGTTGCGAAAACTTGGCCAAGAATTACTATTAGTGATTGAAAATAGCGCCGAAGGCTTAACCGATATGAGCCTGAGTTACTGGTTCGAACCGTTCTTAAAAGGCTCTGGCGATGGCGATCATGCGCCGGCTGGAACCGGGCTGGGTCTAGCAGTAGCAGCAGCTATTGTGCGGGCGCATCAAGGTCGCATTGAAGCGCAGCGTGATGCTAGTTTAATTCGCGTACAAATTTTCTTACCGTTGCTGAGCGACGATACGCCATTAGCGGAGCCGCTATGAGTAGTCAACCCAGCGTATTACTGATTGATGATGAACCGAAAATCAGAACCTTTATTCGGGTGTCGCTGCAAGCTGAGGGTTTTGATTACTACGAAGCGAAAAATGGCTTTATTGGCATTAACCTGCATCGTGAACTACAACCGGACCTGGTCATTTTAGATTTGGGCTTGCCGGATATTCCCGGTAATCAAGTCTTACAAGCAATTCGACGCGACGCGCCCACGCCAGTTCTGATCCTCAGCGCGCGTGCCGGTGAAGATGAAAAGGTCAACTTACTGACCCAAGGTGCCAATGACTATTTGACCAAGCCGTTTGGTATTGGCGAATTAGTAGCCCGGGTGAAAGTGCTGCTACGTGACCTACGTAACGTGCAGGTTCAACAGCAGCACCGCTTAGAGTTTGATGGTTGCGTGATTGATCACCAGCAGCATCAGGTTTGGATCGACCAACAGCCGATTAATCTGACTAAAAAAGAATTTCAGTTACTGTGGCTGCTCGCCTCGCAGCCGGAAAAATTGCTGCTGCAAACTGAGTTAATGGCAGAAATTTGGGGCCGCCATCACCAACATGATGTGCATTACTTACGAATTTTACTCAGTCATTTACGCCGCAAGTTGGGTGACAACCCTCAGCAACCGCGATTTATTCATACCGAAGCCGGAATTGGCTACCGGTTTTTATTGAGTCGCATAAACTGATCAACGTTTTTTTCACCAGGTCTTGCATATTTCCAACTCATCGGACATGATTGAGGACATAACAACCTCCGGGATTAGGTGGCTAACATGAAAAGAAGAACAACTATGCATAAAAAACTTCCATTAGCATCGGCCATTGCGCTGGTGATTGCAGGAACCACTGGGGCTCAAGCAGCTGAATTTGATGTCGGTGATTTCAAAGTTAAATTTGACTCGGTCATCTCGTATGGCGCGGCATGGCGGATGGAAGATCAAGATCTTCGTATCATCCATCCAGGCAACCGTGCAGGTGGCATGGGTCAGTCAGGCGTAGCCGACGACGGTAACTTAAACTTTGATAAAGGCGATATGGTCTCGTCGGTTATCAAAGGTGTTCACGACCTCAGTATTGATGGTGGTGACTACGGTGCCTTTGTGCGCTTCAAGTATTGGTACGATGACGTGATCAAAAATGAAAACGTCTATCATGGTCACACCGCCACCAACTACACACCAAACACCAAATTAAATAACGATGGTCTGGATGACTTCTCGAAAGGCTCAGGCTTTGAGTTACTCGACGCCTTTGTGTATGGCTATTTCGACATCGGCGAGATGCCAGTCAACGTGCGGTTAGGCCGTCAGGTACTGAGCTGGGGTGAATCAACCTTCATCTTTAACGGTATCAACGCCATCAACCCAATCGACGTCAACGCTGTGCGCCGTCCAGGGGTAGAAATTAAAGAAGCCTTGCTGCCAGTTGGCATGTTGAGCGCCAACATTGGTTTGAGCGACAACACCTCATTAGATGCCTTCTATCAGTATGAGTGGGAACATTATCAACTCGACGGTTGCGGTACCTTCTTCTCAACCGTAGACATCTTAGGTGGCCCAGGCTGTAACAAAGTGACCCTGAACCCTGCACTAGGCCCAGGTGTGGTATTAAGCGATGCCCAATCGGTGCAGTTCGGTACCTATCTTGACCGCCGCCCAGACGTTGAGCCAGACGATGGCGGCCAATACGGTTTCGCTTTGCGTCACTACTCAAACGACTTAGGTACTGAGTTTGGTGTGTTCTACATGAACATCCATACCCAAACGCCAATCATTTCTGCCTACAACTGGCAGCAGCAACCAACGCCTACCTTTGGTCACCCAGATGGTATTCCAATCGCAGGCCCTGACTATGTGCTGGAATATCCAGAAGATCAGAAAATCTTTGGCTTAAGCTTTGCCACCAACATTGGCCTGTGGTCAGTAGGTGGTGAATATAGCTTCCGTCCAGAAATGCCAGTGCAGATCAACACCACTGAAATTTTGACCGCTGGTTTACGTGCGGGCGTGCCAAGCACGGTGTCACAGTACATTCTGCGTGACCAACAAGGTCAAATCACTAACCTAGGTGAGTTGATCAGCGGCTACGATGAGCATGACGTCAGTCAGTTCCAGTTAACGGGTATTCGCTTCGTGGACAACGTATTCGGTGCCAGCCGCTTGACCTTTATCGGTGAAGTTGCGGTCAGCAAAGTGCACTCACTGCCAGGCATTCAAGTACAGCGTTATGGCCGTAACCCAGTGTATGGTAAGTGTTTAACTGTGGCTGATTACGCGCAGTTGAATGTCACTGTGCCAGGCGACGTGAACTGTGAAGGCTTCGTGACCTCAAATTCATGGGGCTATCGTACCCGTACGCAACTTGAGTACAACAACGTGATTGCCGGCTGGAACATCATTCCAGCATTCACCTTCAACCATGACGTGAAGGGTTACTCAGCGAACTCGAACTTCATTGAAGGCCGTATCAACATGGGCTTCTCGGTAGAAGGTAACTTGCAGAACCGTTATAAAGTGGGCTTGAGCTATAACGTGGCTCAAGGCGCTGACTACGACGCTGCCGTTGACCGTGATTTCGCGGCAATCAGCTTCAGCTACGCATTCTAAGCATCCGTTAATCGCGATTCGACCGAGTTTGGTCGTAAATTATAGAAACCCGCCTCGTGCGGGTTTCTTTTTTGGGCTAGTCTGAATTCACAACCTGTGTTTTGACGATTTGGAGCTACCCATGAAATCTGCTCGCTTACTTGTGACTGTTGCCTGCTTGTTCGGCGCTCACGGCCTAGCCCAGGCCAGCACTGCCGATACCTTGACCTACAATGATGTATTTGCGCTGGAATTTGCCAGTAGCCCAGCACCACACCCCGATGATGACTATGCCGTATTTGTACGTAATTACATGGACATCATGGCGGACCGTCGCTACGGCAACTTGTGGCGCGTTGATTTCAATGGTGATTTGCGGCCACTGACTGGCGGCGAACATCAGGATCATTCGCCAACTTGGTCACCTGATGGCAAGCGCTTAGCATTCGTGTCTAATCGCAGTGGCAGCAATCAAATTCATATGTACTGGAGCGATACCCGCGAGCATGGGCAAATCACCCGTTTGACTGGGTCACCAGCCAATCTCAGCTGGTCCCCTGATGGTAGTATGATTGCCTTTACCATGTTTACCCCAGCACCACAAAAAGCGCCAGTCAGCTTGCCAACGCCACCGCGCGGCGCCAAGTGGGCCGACGCGCCGAAGTATATTGATAAAGCCCAGTACCGCTCTGATGGCGCCGGCTACCTGCCCGATGGCCATGTGCAGATTTACGTGATGCCAGCAGCTGGTGGCACCCCGCGACAACTGACCGAGGGCGACAACCGCATTAGCGGCGGCGTGAGCTGGAGTGCCGATGGCCAGCAGCTGTACTTTTCTGCCAATCGTCACGCCGATGCCTTTGAAAACCCACTCAATAGTGAAGTGTACAGTGTACGGTTAAGTGATGGCGTAGTGAGCCAATTGACCGACCGCTTTGGCCCCGATAACAGCCCAATGGTGAGCCCCGATGGCAAGCGTATTGCTTGGCTGGGTTTTGATGACCAACGTAAGAGTTATCAGCTCACCCGCTTGTACGTTATGGAGTTAGGCAAGGCGGACGCCAAGCCGCAGCTACTGACCGCTGACCTCGATTATGCCGCCGGCAACATTCAGTGGAGTGATAACAGCAAAGGCATCTACTTTAGCTACACCAAGCACGGTAAAGATATTATCGCGCTGCAGCAGCTTAACGGTAAGCGTGAGGTAATCACCGACAACATGGGCGGCATGAGCTACTCACGCCCCTACAGTGGTGGTGATTACGCCGTCAATGACGATGGCGTGGTGCTGTATACCCTGGCCAGCCCGCAGCGTCCGGCTGATTTGGCAATAGTTGGCAAAGGCCGCGAGCGTGCATTGACCGACCTAAACAGCGATTTGCTCGGCCACAAAGAATTAGCCACTATCGAAGAGATTTGGTATCGCTCCAGCCATGACGATAAGCAAATTCAGGGCTGGATTGCTTATCCGCCGGGCTTTGATGCGAGCAAAAAGTATCCGTTGATTTTGGAGATCCATGGTGGCCCGCATACCGCGTATGCCGGCTCATTTGCTGCCGAGATTCAGTTGATGGCAGCGGCGGGTTATGTGGTGTTGTATACCAACCCACGCGGTAGCACCAGCTACGGAGAAGCCTTTGCCCAAGAGATCCATCACAATTACCCCAGCCATGACCACACCGATTTAATGGATGGCGTAGATGCGCTGATTGCCAAGGGCTTTATTGACCCCGACAAGCTGTTTATTACTGGTGGTAGTGGTGGTGGGGTGCTCACCGCTTGGGCGATTGGCCATACCGATCGCTTTGCCGCAGCGGTGGTGGCGAAGCCGGTGATCAATTGGTACAGCTTTGTGTTGACCGCTGATGCTTATAGCTACTTCGCGCGCTATTGGTTCCCAGGCATGCCGTGGGATAACCTCGAGCATTACATGAAGTTTTCGCCTATTAGCTATGTGGGTAAGGTGAAAACGCCGACCATGTTGCTGACTGGCGAGGCCGATTATCGCACGCCTATTTCAGAATCTGAGCAGTACTATCAGGCGCTGAAATTACAGGGTGTGGATAGCGCCATGGTACGGGTACCTGATGCCCCGCATGGTATTTATTCGCGGCCATCGAACTTAATTGGCAAGGTTGCTTATATCTTGCATTGGTTCGACAAGTACAATAAATAAGTCGTTTAGCGAGCGTTGGCCTTGGCTTATGCCCCGGCCTTCGCTTTGGCTTTCGCCTTCGCTTCAGCCTTCGCGCGGTAAGCCATCTCGTACAATTTGGCCTCGGTTAAGAAGAAGTGAAAAGCGTCGATATTGGCTTTAATAAAGCCACGCCAACCCGACCAAATCATCTGCCGGCCTAAGTAGAACTTCAAAAACATCAGCGGAAAAATCAGCAACAACCGTGGCAAACTGCAATGCCGCCCTTGCTGCTGGCGCTGTTGTGCTTTTAAGAGTGAATACTTATTGAGCTTATCCATGTAGCCGTGGGCGCTGTCGTAGCCATAGTGCTTAAGGTAAATGGGCAAGTACCCGGTGGGCTCCTGCACCTCAATATGCTCATGCACTAGCACGCTGGTATCCATGTGGCAGCGGTCTTTGCGGTACACCCGGCGGTACTTGTGATGGCGCGCTTTAACCAAGCTCTCGCCCATAAAAATATCATCATGGTGCAGCCAAATACCGTTGATATCGCCCTTAGCAATGCGCTCACGAATCATCTGCAAGCCACCGGCGGGCATGACTTCATCACCGTCGAGGTTGATAATCCAATTATGGCTGCACTGGCTGATGCCAAACGCCTTTTGTTGCGGATCGCCCGGCCAATCGTTGTGCACAATACG
>CAYXGO010000083.1:0-3331 GCA_964464575.1 uncultured Pseudomonas sp.
CCGCGATTTCTAGGGTTCGATTGTCGTTAAAACCCGGCACCGTCATTAACTGCAGATAATCCACCATGATCATGCTCAGGCCTTTGTACTCACGGTGCACTCGGCGAGCGCGCGAACGCACTTCGGTTGGCGTTAATCCCGACGAATCATCAATCAGAATATTATTACGCTCTTTCAAAATATTAATGGTGGAGGCAATACGGTCCCAATCTTCGTCTTTTAATTGACCATTACGAATACGGGTTTGATCCACATGGCTCAATGACGCCAGCATACGCATCATAATTTGCTCTGAGGGCATCTCTAGGCTAAACACCAACACCGGGTGCTGCGCTTTCATGGCCACGTTTTCCACCAAGTTCATAGCGAAGGTAGTTTTACCCATAGATGGCCGTGCGGCGACAATGATCAAATCGGAATTTTGCAGACCAGACGTCATGCGGTCCAAATCAGCAAAGCCGGTCGAGGCACCGGTAACGCCATTATGATTCTTATTGGCACTCAGCTGCTCAATACGATTAATGGTTTTTTCTAAAATCGGCACAATAGCCTGCGGGCCTTCATTTTGGTTGATGCGCTTTTCGGCAATTAAAAAGACTTTGCGCTCAGCTTCATCAAGCAATTCGGCGCTGGTACGGCTCTGGGTATCAAAACCCGACTCGGCAATATCGTTGGCAACGGCAATCATTTCACGAACAATGGCGCGCTCGCGTACGATTTTGGCGTAGGCGCGAATGTTGGCTGCACTAGGGGTGTTTTTAGCAATTTCACCCAAATAGGCAAAACCACCCACATCTTGCAATTCACCGGTGGTTTCCAGTACTTCTGACACCGTGACTAAGTCGATAGGCTGAGTACGTTCGGCCAAATGATGCATGGCCTTGAAAATCAGCCGGTGACCGCGATGATAGAAATCATCCGCAATGATCTCGCCAGCCACGCTATCCCACGCTTGGGTATCGAGCATTAAACCACCAAGCACCGATTGCTCGGCTTCAATGGAATGCGGCGGGGTTTTAATTGCGTCTAATTTTGCATCTTTGCGGGACGCTTGCTCCGAGCGTTTTTCTGCCATGCTGGTCTCTATCAATGTCTGGTGAGAACTCTATGCAGCAGACTATACAAAATGCTTCGCCAAGAAGGAAGCAGAACCCCGTGAGGTTCTGCTTATACTGATGATTTTAAACGATTATTTATTTAACTTAATATCGCCACTGATGGTGTTGATACGAACGCGGGCGGTACCGTCACCCACTTTGGTTTGCAATTGCTCACCCGGACCATATTGCGGTGTGTACACCGCAGTATCAGTCAGACCATTACGGACTCGCCCTGAGGCATTGGATTGCGCATTCACATCAGCATGCAACTCACCCTTGAATGCCACCTCAATATCACCGCTCACCGCGTTGGCAGTTAAACTAGCTTGGCGGGCCAAACCAACCGTAAGCTTGGTGTCACCGCTCATACTATTGGTGGTTAAGCGGTCCAGCTCGGCAAAGCGCCCGTCGATATCGCCCGACACCGTTTCAATGGTGACCTCACGGCTACTGCTATACACCTTTATATCGCCACTAACGCTTTGATAGGTTCCTTGGCTGCCGCTATTATCGCGGTCATCAATGTCACCTGACACCGTCTCTGCACGCATTGAACCACTCAGCTTTTTCACATCGATGTCGCCACTGACCGTACTCACCCATACCGCACCGCTTAACTCGCTCACCTCGACATCCATGGAGATACCGCGCACCTCTAGCGAGGCTCCTGCGGGTAACTGCAATTGCAACTTGGAACCGTCATCATCGTTATAATTGCCGCGCTTTGGCATCACCACTTTCACCGTTAAGGTATTGCCATCAAGCGCAACAATAAAGTCTTCCGCGTGTTTATCCACTTCGCCGCGAATCGACGCCGTGGTGCCGGCTACACCACGAATACTGACTTCGCCACGCATATTTTCGACCACTACCCGCACATCACTCGACACTTCGAGTTGCACAGGTAAACTTTGTTTTGCTGCCACCATGGGCGCTACCAATAGCGCAGCGGTAATCATCAATTGTTTAAACATAAAATAACTCCCGTTGTTATACGTCATACCAAGTCACCCCGCGCTGATAATTGTTACGGAGCAACTCAAGTTCTTGTTGATGCAACCATTGCAACATGTCCCACAATGCTTTGTTGGTTGGGTCGTCACGTAATTGCGCAATGACCAGCGCCGATGCCTGTTGCAGTTGGGCAACTTCGGTATCCACCACCACTTCGGTTGGCTTAAATCCGACTTGCTGAAAACTACTCTGTAAGGTTTCACGCTGGAGCTGTTGGTGCGTTTCTAGCGTGCTTAGAAGTTCGAGCAGCGGCTGCTGAACCGGCTGCTGATAGTTAGCGGTCACTACTGTCACCGCCAGCACCAAAGCTGCAGCACTACTTAATGCCCAGGACCACAGTCGGTTTGTTGCTGCGGCGGGCTGAATCTGTTGTTTTACCGCCGCCCAGCGATCCTCTGGCATAGCGTATTCCGGCGGATTCTGCTGGTGTTCCGCCAGCAACTGATCAAGCCGATTGCTGCTGTTTGTGTTAGCCATGTTCAAGCCACTCCTCTAACTGCTGCCGTGCTTGGTGTAAGTGCGCTTTGCTGGTTCCCACTGCTATTCCGAGTTCGGTTGCGACCTGTTGGTGCGACCAACCCTCTAAACAATGCAACACAAAGACCCAACGCATTTGCCCCGGTAGCCGCACGATTAAGCCATCTAACAGAGTTAAATCAGCCGGTAACTCCGCTGCTTGCTGGGCGAAGTCGGCAGCGGCATCGTCATCAAGCAGTTGCAAATGCGGCTGCCGCTGGCGGCGTAAATAGCCTAAGGCAAAACGTGTGGCCACCGTGTGCAACCAGGTACTAAATTTGCTCTCACCACGGAACTGCCCCAAGCGCTGCCACACATGAATAAACAGCTCTTGCGTTAAATCTTGCGCCTGCGCTGGCTCTGCGGCCATGCGTAGCATCAAGGCATAAACACGCCGATGATGCTGCCGATACAGCAGCTCAAATGCTTGTATATCACCGCCTGCCGCACGCCCAACCAGCAGCAATTCGGGCTGCTGTTCCGCGCCCTGTGCGACATCAGCTGTTGCATCATCAATGGCAATCAAAAGCAAAGTTCCACGTTAAGGTGAATAAAACAGTTGTTACTAGTATGAGCGCATTCCATCACGCAAGGTTTAGTTGACCCATAAAAAAAGCCGAGTCATTGCTGACTCGGCTTTTTCGGACATCACTGTCGCTATTGTAGTGGCTGATTAGTCAGCAGCTACAACCTGCACGGTT
>CAYXGO010000083.1:3341-7438 GCA_964464575.1 uncultured Pseudomonas sp.
GTTACAGTGGCGAACACGTCTGAATGCAAATGCAATTCAACGCTATATTCACCTACTTCACGTAAAGTACCGTTTGGTAACATGACTTCGCTCTTCTTCACTGCAACGCCGGCCGCAGTAACTGCGTCAGCGATGTCACGGGTACCGATAGAACCGAACAATTTACCTTCGTCACCAGCTTTAGAGGTGATAACTACGGCTTCTAAAGCGTTGACTTGCTCAGCACGTTGCTGGGCAGCAGCTAGATCAGCAGCTAATTTAGCTTCTAATTCAGCGCGACGCTCTTCGAATTTAGAAATGTTCGCCGCAGTGGCAGGTACAGCCTTGCCTTGCGGGAATAAAAAGTTACGGGCGTAACCAGACTTAACTTCAACTTGGTCACCCAAGCTGCCTAAGTTGGCGACTTTGTCTAACAAAATAATTTGCATTGTTCGCTACCTCTGATGGTCGAAATCGTTCGTCGCGCCAGCTTACTGATGTGAATCAGTATATGGCAGCAATGACAAGTAACGTGCACGTTTGATGGCACGCGCCAACTGCCGTTGATACTTAGCTGAAGTGCCAGTAATACGGCTAGGAACGATTTTGCCACTCTCAGTGATGTAGTTCTTCAGAGTAGCGATATCTTTGTAATCAATTTCTTTAACGCCTTCTGCCTTGAAACGGCAGAATTTACGGCGACGGAAAAAACGAGCCATGATGGTCTCCTCAAATCTTCACAAGTTGCTGGGCATGCAGTACTAACTTTGCTAGTCCGTTTGAATCTTCGTGCCGATTCAAAAAGCCGCTTACTTGCACTGCGCTACCAACGGTTAATTCAGTATCCCAACGGTTTACCTCGTCACCACTTAGCACTACGGCTATGCGCACATAACTGCGCCGTGGTAATCCTGCTTCTAATTGCTCTGAACTGTGTTCAACAATCAAATGCAGGTGACGAATGCCGGCTGGACTGCGGGTCAATCGGGGCGGTTTAATAACGTTTCCGCTTAATACCAATTGATTGTGCAATGTCGCCACGTCGGGTTTATCTCGCACGCCGAAGCTTACGCTTCTTCGCTCTCTTCCTGTTCGTCGTAACGTGACTCAGCTTTACGCTCGTCTTTACGGCTCATAGGTGACGCTTCAGTCACTGCATCTTTTTGACGCATGATCATGTTACGCAGAACGGCGTCGTTATAACGGAAAGCAGTTTCCAGCTCTTCGATAACTTCGTTTGACGCTTCGATGTTCATCAACACGTAGTGTGCTTTATGCAACTTGTTGATTGGGTATGCCAATTGACGACGGCCCCAGTCTTCCAAACGATGGATGGTACCGTTACCGGCTTTGATCGTTTCGCTGTAGCGCTCGATCATACCTGGTACTTGCTCGCTCTGGTCCGGGTGGACCATGAATACAACTTCATAATTGCGCATTTCTGCTCCTTATGGTTCATAGCTGCTATCGGCTCAGTCGCACCGTGAACAGCAAGGAACGCTTTGTGTGTTTAGTTAACTACCTAAGACTGATTTAAGCCGCGGGAGTATATAAGAAATAACCGCCTAGAACAAGTTATTCGGCGGTTTCTGTTGCGCTAGTGAGTAATTGCGTGGCGATTTTGACATATTGCTCCGGCAGCAAGCCGGCTACGTCGGTTTTACCTTCAATAGCGAAGCGCTTTAGCTCACCTTCAAGCCGTAATTGGTCGGGCTGCTGACTGCTGTCGACGAACACTTGCAAAGTTAGCTGCCAGACATGCGGCTCTGGCTGTTTAGCCAGCCGCCATTCATGGCGTTGCGACAAGCGCTGCTGTATATCATCGCGCACATTGAGCACCAGCGCATCGCTGTCGCTGGCAGTGTTATCGACAATCCATAACAGCGGCTTGTGGCTACGTTGCTCGGCATCCATGTCGCCTGTGGGCAACCAGGCAAGCATCAGCAGTAACATCAACGCGGCCACAATCATCAACGGCCGCGCGCGCAGCAATGGGTTATTCTTAAACGCCATGAGCACTGGTTCCGAGGCGCTGCCGCACCACTTCATAAAGACACACGGCAGTGGCTACTGACACGTTCAAACTGCTGACGGTGCCAAGCAATGGAATGTTAATCAATTGGTCACAGGTTTCACGGGTTAAACGGCGCATGCCGTCCCCTTCTGCACCCATGACAAGAGCCACAGGGCCAGTATAATCAACCGCGTACAAATTATTGGTCGCTTCGCCGGCCGTGCCTATGACCCACACCTGCAATTCCTGCAACTCACGTAATGCGCGCGCTAAATTAGTCACCTGTACCAAGGGTACGGTTTCAGCGGCGCCACTGGCCACTTTACGCACGATTGGGGTAATCGATGCAGATTTATCTTTGGGTACAATGACTGCAGTCACCCCAGTGGCATCGGCGGTCCGTAAACAGGCACCCAGGTTATGCGGGTCGGTGACGCCATCGAGCACCAAAAACAATGCTTTCTTGCCCGCTGCCGCGACTAAATCGGATAAATCATGTTCGCTCAGAGCAGGCGCTTCCAGTGCGGTGATCACCACACCTTGGTGATTACCTTCTTCGGCACGTTTATCTAAGCTGGCCTTGGGTACAAACTGCGCTTTAATACCGAGTTGCTGGGCTTGCTGAATTAGCTCTTGCAACGGTTTATCTTGGCGCTCGCGGGTGGCATAAAATTCTACCAAACGCTCTGGGTGCTGGGCCATCAGGGCACGCACTGAATGCAGCCCAAAAATTGTGATCTTCTTACTCATTTTCTTTTTCCACGACCTTTCTTGGAGGCTGATTTCGGGCCCGGTTTAGCGCTGGGTTTTGCGCCAGATTTTGTGCCAGATTTGGCTGACAGCTTCGGCCCTGATTTGCGTGAGCCTCTGCCTTTTTTATCTGCACGGCCGCTATCAAAACGGCGCGGTGGCATTGGCTCAACGCGGCGAGTAACCCCCGCTGGGCTCTCAGACGATAACAGCGTCAGGTCAATCTTACGTTCATCCAGATCCACTGAGCGCACACGAACGCGTACTTTGTCGCCGAGGCGATAAACCTTGCGACTATTCTCACCAATCAATAAGTGCCGTTCATTATCGTAATGGTAGTAGTCGTTGTCGAGGTGGCTGATATGCACCAAGCCATCAATCTGCATGTCGTCAAGGCGAATAAACAAACCGAAGCTGGTGACCGACGAAATCACCCCGGAGAACTCGCTGCCAACATGATCTTGCATGTATTCGCACTTGAGCCACTCATCCACTTGACGGGTGGCATCATCAGCACGGCGTTCGGTCATGGAGCAATGCTCGCCGAGTTGGTCCAGCTGTTCATCGGGATACATCCACGCCCCGGTGAGGGCCGGTGAACTGCCCTGCTGTTTTTTCAGCAGCGCCTTAATGGCACGATGCAGCACTAAGTCGGGGTAACGGCGAATCGGCGAGGTAAAGTGCGCATATTGCTCTAACGCTAAGCCAAAGTGGCCGGCGTTATCAGGGCTGTAGACCGCTTGCTGCATCGAGCGCAGCAACATGGTTTGAATCAACTCGGCATCAGGGCGATTGGCGATTTGTTCAAGCACATTGCTGTAGTCACGCGGACTCGGCTCGTCACCGCCAGTCATCACCAAGCCCAGTTCGGCTAGGAACGTGCGGAAACTCTTGAGCCGCTCGCTGGAAGGCGCTTCGTGAATCCGAAATAGCGCGCCCGCCTCTGGATTGGATTCAATCAGCCGCGCGGTGGCTACGTTGGCCATGATCATACATTCTTCAATGATGGTATGGGCCACGTTGCGGCGCACTGGTTCAATACGCTCAATCTTGCGTTGGGCATTGAAAATGAAGCGTGTTTCTAGCGTTTCGAATTCAATTGCAGCGCGGGCTCGGCGAGCCTTTTTTAGCACTTTGTAGAGGCTATGAAGGGTTTCAATGTTACCCAACACCGGCTCATAATCTTGGCGTAATTTCGGATCGCCAGCCAAAATGGCGGCGACTTTGGTGTAAGTCATGCGCGCTTTGGAGTTCATCACCGCCGGATAGAATTTCGCCTCGCCCAGCTTGCCGCTCTTGCTGAGTGACATTTCTGCCACCATACACAAGCGGTCAACATGCGGATTCAGTGAGC
>CAYXGO010000084.1:0-7286 GCA_964464575.1 uncultured Pseudomonas sp.
AGGGTAGTCACACCGAATAAGCGATTTTTGTCGTATACACCTTTTTGGGTCAATACTTGCTTCGCAATGGCCACGGTGGTGTTGACCGGGTTGGTAATAATACCAATCAAGGCTTTTGGACAGGTATCAGCGATGGCTTCGATCAACTTCGCCACGATACCAGCGTTGATGTTGAACAGATCCGAACGGTCCATACCCGGTTTACGTGGTACGCCTGCTGGAATCAATACAATGTCAGCACCTTGCAGCGCGTCGGCGAGGTTATCGGCACCATGGCCAGTCACTTTAACAGCCGTTGGAATATGGCTTAAATCAACGGCCACACCCGGCACCACTGGAGCAACATCATACAGCGCAAGGTCGCTGCCTGCAGGTAATTGGGTTTTCAACAGTAAAGACAGCGCTTGGCCGATACCGCCAGCTGCACCTAATACGGCTACTTTCATGAGTGACTCCATCCAGTTATGTGGGGAAATTTAGGCCGCAAACTGTACTCCTTTTTTGCGTAAAACACAACCAAAGGCCGCATTGCTAGGCGCTTCAATGCAATTGATGTACACTGCGTTTTATGGCCCATTTCACTGCACGAGAAGCGATACGCACATGGCTGCGAGCAAACCTGACGACCTGCTTGATGCTTTTAAAGCATTACTGAAAGAAGAGCTCTATGGCTCACAAACCGATATCGTGGATGCCCTAAAAGCCAAGGGTTTCAGTAACATTAGTCAGTCTAAGGTATCCCGTTTGCTATCCAAATATGGCGCTGTACGCACCCGCAATGCCAAACAAGAAATGGTCTATTGTTTACCGGCTGAGCTCGGCATTCCCTCCACCAGCGCACCATTAACGCAACTGGTATTGGATATTCAGCACAATGATGTGATGGTGATTATTCGTACCACTCCGGGCGCGGCACAGCTAATCGCACGCTTGCTCGACTCGGTGGGTAAAAAAGAGGGTGTGCTAGGCACTATTGCCGGCGATGACACGATTTTTATTGCCCCGGTCAAAGTCACCGACATCGACTTTACGATGGCCAATATTAAGCAACTATTTACCAGCAGTTACTGAGCTCGCGCTGCGCTAGCGGTTGGCCTCGAGAAAATCTACGGTGGGCACAAAGTACGCCGCGTTACTCACCGCTTCGGTGTAGTCGAGCAATGGGTCGTAGTCACCCTGAATATCAGCGATATAACGTTGTTTGAGCCAATAAATAATATCTGCTGGGGTGGCTGATAAATACATACCCAGCAACCCCTGCTCACGCAAATCACCCCACGGCATGTTCTGCCGCAGTATCTGTAACGGCTGTTCATCGTCACGCTGCAGGCGGGTTTTTTGGGTGTGGGTGACCATGCTCAATAGCGCTTCGCTAATGCGCTCGCCGGTCAATTTTTTACGCCCCATCACGTGCTCTTGTATTTCGCTGCTGAGATGCTCCCAACGGCGCAAATCATGGCGAAATTTCTGTACATAGAGGTAACTACCACCGGCAAAATAGGGGTCGTCGTCTTGCTTCACCAAGGCCACTTGGCGCCGCTGCATACCACGCGGGTTATCTGGCGCATCAATAAAACCGAGTAAGTCACGACCGTCCATAAAGCGAAAGTTATGCAGTTGCTCCAACAACTCGACATCATGGCCGAGCCATTCTTGGATAGTGCGTGCAGTTTGGAAACACACATCAAAGCGGTCAGCTCGCACACTGACTAATAAATCCACCGGCTGCCGCTGGGCTTGGCGGTCACCATCACGCAGATCAGGAAAGCTGCTGAGCTGCAGGGGCCGTTGATGACTATACAGAACATCCCAATAGTCAGCGCCAATAGCGACATAGCCGTTCAAGTTGGCTTCAGAGAAACGCTCATCAAGACCACTGAAAATACTCGGCACGCGCGCCAGCTTACGCCGAATCACCGCGGTATCGTCGGTCATTACGTTGAGTAACAGGGTGATACCGTGCAAATTTGCCTCGGCATAGATTCCACCTTGTGATCGCGCCATGCTATTCCCCGTCGAGTTTCCTCGTTAATCTAAGCGACTTGGTCGCAAGCTACTTGCACCGTTTCACCGGTCTCCTACAATGGCTGACAGTGTAACAAAAAAATTTCCGATAAATTGATAAAAAAAGCGGAGTTAACCATGAACATCACCACTACCTTACGGCGCACCACCCTTGCTGTTGCCATTGGCCTGCTAGTAAGCGGCTGCGCGGCGACCTCTCCAAGCACCAGCAATGACACTCAAAGCGGCGCTGCCGTAGTGGTTGAGCAGGTTGATGCCAACGCCCAGTTTACCCAGCTCGCCGATAGTATTTGGCAAGCCATGCAAGAACAAAATCGTAGCACGGGCAATCAACCACGCTTACCCGATGTGTCGCTCAAGGGCATGACCGAACGTGCTGAACAACAAGGCCAATGGCTGCAGCAGCTCGCCGCAATCGATGCGCAAAGCCTGAGCCGTGACAACCAAATTAACTTACGCATGCTCAGCTATCGGTTGCAAAACAGTTATGACAGCTTCCGCTTTAAAGAGTATTTATTGCCATTGAATGCCGAGGGTGGCTTTCATAGTAACCTGAGCTTTATGGTACGCAATACCCAGTTCCGTACCTCGTCAGACTATGACATGTATCTAAAACGGTTGGCGCTGATTCCGCGCTATATGGAAGACCAAACTAAGTGGTTAGAACAGGGCATGCGCGATGGCTATATGTGGCCAAAAGAGTCGATGGTTGGCTTTGAAGATAGTATCGCTGCTTTTATTGTGCAAGACCCGAAAGATAGCGTGTTTTATGACCCCTTCAAGCAACCGCGGCCAGTGTTCGTCACTGAAGAGCATTGGCAAACCTTGCAGCAACGCGCCGCTGGTATGGTCGATGGTACCGTGGTACCGGCCTACCAACGCTACTTCGAATTTATGGTGGGTGAGTATTTACCTGCTGGACGTGACACCGTGGGCGCCAGCGAATTACCCGATGGCCGCGCCTACTATCAAAACCGTATCAAACACTTCACCACCTTGGACATGAGCCCCGAAGAAATTCACGCCAAAGGCTTAGCTGAAGTGAAGCGTATCCGCGCTGAGATGGACCAAGTCATTGCTCGCACCGGCTTTGAAGGCAGTTTTGCTGAATTCGTTGAGTACTTGCGCACCGATCCGAAATTCTATCCGAAGACCGAGCTAGAGCTGCTGCAATATGCCGCTTACTTGTCGAAAAAAGCCGACGGTGAATTACCGAAGTTTTTTAAATTGTTGCCCCGGCAGCCATACGGTATTGCGCCGGTACCAGCCGAGATTGCACCGAAGTACACCACCGGGCGGTATGCCGGCACCAGCCGCGATGACCGCGCGAGCTTCTACTGGGTTAACACCTGGGGCCTACATTTACGCCCGCTCTATGAGATGGAAGCGTTGACCTTGCATGAAGCGGTACCAGGCCACCATTTACAAGGTGCATTAGCCCGTGAAATGGCTGACTTACCGGATTATCGCCGTTCGACCTATATTTCTGCCTTTGGCGAAGGCTGGGGCTTATATGCCGAATACTTGGGCTTAGAAATGGGCTTTTACCAAGATCCATACAATGATTTTGGCCGCTTAAGCTTTGAAATGTGGCGCGCCGCTCGGTTAGTGGTGGATACCGGCATGCATGCCATGGGCTGGAGCCGTCAGCAAGCGATGGATTTCATGGCCGAGAACACCGCACTCAGCCTGCACAATGTACGTACCGAAATTGACCGCTACATTACCTGGCCGGGCCAAGCCTTAGCCTACAAACTCGGTGAAATGCTGATTCGTGACTTACGTAAAGAAGCCGAGCAAGCTTTGGGCGCTGATTTTGATCTGCGTGAGTTCCATCATCAGCTGCTCAAAAACGGCAGTATCCCACTAGATATCTTAGCTACTGAAATTCGTGGCTGGATTGGCCAAAGCGCTGCCGAGGCGGCAGCGCGTTAATCCATGGCAAAGTCCATTTGTACTTTGTGACCTGTTGATTTTACCGGTGCGCCGTTGTCAATTCGCGGCGCAAACCGCCATTGCTTAATCGCCTCCGCCGAAGAGTGACCAAAGGCTTTATGGTCAGCCTCAATAATACGGACATTGTCGACCGTACCAGTCTCGCTAATGTCGTATTCAGCAATAACCTTGCCGGTTACCCGACGGCCCGCGAGTAAGCGCGGATACTCCGGGTTGACACGAAACAACGGCGTTGGGTCTCGCTCATCCGTCACGCCATAGCCCATTTGTGCCACCGCGATACAATGCTCAGTGGCTTCGGCACTTTTACCTTGCGCTTCTAGCAATACCACCAGCCGCGCGTGACTCATGTATTTAGGAGTGGCTAAGCGATCAGACAGATCCGCCAACGGCACTGCCGCCACCGCACGAAAACGTTGTTCAGCGCCACTCGAGTCGCCGGCGGCTTCTTGATAGCGCCCGGCCTGAAACTGCGCTAACAGGGTGATTTCATGGCTTGGCCCAAGGCGCTTACTGGCTTCATCGGCATAATCCAGTAGATCACGACTATCGCGACTACCAACCCGCAAAAGATGCGCCCCGGCCTCCACTTTGGCCATGGTCATGGCCTCTGGCTGCGCATCCATATGGCGATCAGCGAGGTCAATCACCTCACTGTAGAGTTTTTTAACCGGTTTCAGCTCGCTGAAGATACTGCGGGTACTTAGAACCGCTTGCAGTGCCTCCATTAACTCCACCGCCTGCTTGTCATAGTTGCCGCGATAAGCCTCTAATACTTGGTCAGCGAGGCGCTGCGAGTCTTTATTGGTGAGGGTCGACAGCGGCACTAGGTTGAGATAACTGAGTTTAAGATTAGCGGTATTGAGATGCTGGTCGCCGTAGTAATCGGCACTGGCACGATAAGCTTGCTGCGCCAATTTCGCCAGTTGATGGGTGGCTAGTTGTTGTTGCTGCGCTTGCTCAAAAGCCGCGTATGCACGCTCAAATGCAGCCTGATGATCTTGCTGGCTGAGGCTAAGGGCCAACGCTTGATTGGTGAGTGCTGCGCTGAACAGTAATACCAGTAGCAACGTCAATGTTTTCATCGGGCTATCCTTGTAGTTTGGTGAGGCCCTAACCCTAGCATACGGACTGGTTGAGCGAAACATTTCGGCAACATAAAAATAAAGCCTGCATCACAGATGCAGGCTTTATTGGAGCAACCGGTGATCCTACCCGGGCCGCTGCGATTAAGCGACTTGAATGCTCGGAATGATGTTGGCTTTCGCTGCCGCTTCGGCGTTACGGAACGCGTCCATCTGATCAAAGTTCAAGTATTTGTAAACTTCACCAGCCATGGCATTGATGTCTTGCGCGTAAGCCATGTATTCCTCAACGCTTGGCAACTTGCCTAAGATAGCGCCGACTGCCGCTAGCTCCGCAGAAGTCAGGTACACGTTTGCACCATCACCTAAACGGTTGGGGAAGTTACGAGTTGAGGTAGACAGCACCGTAGTACCGGCTTCTACCCGTGCTTGGTTACCCATACACAGTGAGCAACCAGGAATTTCGGTACGTACGCCATTGTTTTTATAAATGTCGTAGTAGCCTTCTTCACGCAGCTGCGCTTCGTCCATTTTGGTCGGTGGCGCAATCCATAGGCGGGTGTTCAGCGCGTCTTTGTTCTTCTCCAGCAATTTACCGGCAGCACGGAAGTGACCAATGTTGGTCATACATGAACCAATGAACACTTCTTGCACTGGGTCGCCGGCAACTTCGCTTAAGAACTTGGCGTCGTCTGGGTCATTCGGGCAGCACACGATTGGCTCTTTAATGTCGGCCAAATCAATTTCAATCACTGCCGCATACTCAGCGTCGGCATCAGCACGCATCAACTGCGGGTTAGCTAACCAGTCTTCCATCTTACGGGCGCGACGCTCAAGGGTACGCACATCGCCGTAGCCTTCGTTGATCATCCAGCGCAACATGGTGATGTTTGAACGCAGGTACTCGGCCACCGACTGTTCTGACAGGTTGATAGTACAACCCGCTGCTGAGCGCTCGGCTGAAGCATCTGACAATTCAAAGGCTTGCTCAACGGTTAAGGTGTCTAAGCCTTCAATTTCCAAAATACGGCCGGAGAAGATGTTTTTCTTACCGCGTTTTTCAACCGTCAGTAAACCTTCTTTGATAGCGAATAACGGAATGGCGTGCACTAGGTCGCGCAAGGTGATGCCTGGCTGCATCTCGCCTTTAAAGCGCACTAACACAGACTCTGGCATGTCCAGTGGCATGACGCCGGTGGCGGCAGCAAAAGCCACTAAGCCTGAACCGGCTGGGAACGAAATACCCAGTGGGAAACGCGTATGCGAGTCACCACCGGTACCAACGGTGTCAGGTAGCAACATACGGTTCAACCAGCTGTGGATGATACCGTCGCCTGGGCGCAAGCTAACGCCGCCACGGTTCATAATGAAATCTGGCAGGGTGTGCTGAGTTTCAATGTCGACTGGCTTTGGATAGGCCGCGGTGTGACAGAACGACTGCATCACTAAGTCTGAGCTAAAGCCCAAACAGGCGAGATCTTTCAGCTCATCACGGGTCATCGGGCCGGTGGTGTCTTGTGAACCCACGGTGGTCATTTTTGGCTCGCAATAGGTACCTGGGCGTACGCCTTTCATACCACAGGCTTTACCGACCATTTTCTGCGCCAAGCTGAAGCCTTTACCGCTGTCGGCTGGCTGCTCTGGGGTTAAGAATAATTTGGTGTGCGGCAAACCGAGGCTCTCGCGCGCTTTATCGGTTAAGGCACGTCCTACGATCAGGTTAATACGGCCACCCGCGCGCACTTCGTCAAGGATTACGCGTGACGAGTACTCATACTGCGCCAACACATCGCCGTGTTGATTAGTGATTTTACCGTCGTACGGATAAATCGTAATGACGTCGCCCATGTTGATGTTATCAACGTCGGCTTCAAACACTAAAGCACCGGCATCTTTCATAGTGTTGAAGAAGATTGGCGCCACTTTGCCGCCAATACAGATACCACCGGCGCGCTTGTTTGGGGTGCCTGGCATATCGTCACCAATAAACCACAACACCGAGTTGGTGGCTGATTTACGTGATGAGCCGGTACCGACTACGTCACCCACGAATGCTACTGGGTGGCCTTTTTTCTTCAGCTCTTCAATTTGCTCAGCGGCGTTGGTGATACCTTCACGCGGCATTTTGTACATGGCTTTGGCATGCAATGGAATGTCTGGGCGCGACCATGCGTCTGGTGCTGGTGACAGGTCATCGGTATTGGTTTCGCCTGTGACTTT
>CAYXGO010000085.1:0-7280 GCA_964464575.1 uncultured Pseudomonas sp.
CTTTATGTTGCGGGCAGATTTTACTCGCAAAGGGCTTTTCAGTAAACTGATTTTTTCCGACTCGCGAGATCGCTCAACCATGTCCGAACCACATATTTTTACCGTTGCCAGCTTAAATGCTGAAGTAAGACAAATGCTTGAGCAAGGTTTCGGTACCGTATGGCTGCTCGGCGAGATTTCAAACTTTTCCGCGCCCAGCTCAGGGCACTGGTATTTTACCCTCAAAGACCAACAGGCGCAGATCAAAGCGGCGATGTTTCGCAATAGTAATCAGCGCGTGCGGGTGCGCCCACAAAATGGTATGCAAGTGTTGGTGCGCGCCAAGCTCACGGTGTATGAGCCACGTGGCGATTACCAGCTGATTGTTGAGCATATGGAAGATGCCGGCGCCGGTTTGCTGCAACAGCGCTATGAGCAATTGAAGCAACGGCTTGCCGCGGCGGGGTTATTTGCCAGTGACAGTAAGCAAGCGCTGCCTGACGATATTCGCCGGGTGGGTATCATTACCTCGCCCACCGGTGCCGCAATTCGCGATATTTTAGCGGTGCTGAAGCGCCGCGACCCGAGTATTGAGGTGATTATTTACCCCAGTGCTGTGCAAGGCCAAGCGGCTACGGCGGAATTACTCAGCATGTTGCAACGGGCGGTGGCACGCAATGAAGTGGATGTGCTTATTTTGGCGCGCGGCGGCGGCTCGCTGGAAGATTTATGGTGCTTTAATGACGAGCAATTAGCTCATGCGTTGCATAGTTGCCCTATTCCGACCATCAGCGCTATTGGCCATGAAGTGGATTTCACCATCTGTGACTTTGTTGCTGACGTGCGCGCGCCGACGCCATCGGCAGCAGCTGAATTAGTCAGTCAAGACCAGCGCCAGTGGTTGCAGCAATTGCAACAACAGCGGCAACGCCTGCGTGCTAGTTGGCAGCGCTATTACCGCCAACAACAGCAGCAGCTGGTGGTATTGCAGCAGCGCTTGCAGTTGCAAGATCCGCAGCGTCGTATGCAGCTTAATAGCCAACGGCTCGATGAACTCAGTGGCCGTATTCAGCAGGCGGTGATGCGCAGCATACAACTGCACCAGCGCCAGCTTGAACAGCAGCAGCAACGTTTACAGCGGGTGCATCCAGAGCGCCGCTTGGCCCCTGCCCAGCAGCAACTGAGCCAATTGCAGCAGCGCCTGCAACGGCTCATTGCTGAACAGAGCAAACAGCGCCAGCAGCAACTGCAAGCGCAATTACAGCAGTTACATATCGTCAGCCCATTACAAACCATTGCCCGTGGCTATGCCGTGGTCACTAATGGCCAGCAGCAGGTGATTCGCCAGCCGCAGCAGTTAGCGGCCAACGAAGTCTTTCAGGTGCGGGTAGCCGGTGGTGAATTTAACGCGAAAAAACTGGATGACTGATGTTTACAGGTTGACCAGCCACTGCAGTAGGTAAAACCATAGTGGCAGCGTCAGCAAGCACAGCATGACGCCATAGCCGACAATAGCTGCTGCCAAGGTGGGTGCTAAGCCCGACATAATCGCCAAGGCACCGGCTGAAATCATGGCCGGCATGGCCGCTTCCATAATGGTCACTTGAATGACTAGGTCGGTCAGGCCAAAGCCATACAAGGCTGCAAGAGTAATGGCCGGAGTAAGTACTAACTTTATCACTAACGCCATAGCCAGCGGCTGACGGTCTTCGGCAGCCAAGCGAAACTTCAATTGAAAACCGACCGCAACCATAATCACCGGCACCAGTGTTTGCGCCAACGAATCAATAAATTGTTGGGCAATTGCCGGGTAACTGATATCGCGTAATAGCAGCGCCAGCAGCAAGGCCACAAAGGGCGGAAAACGCACAATACGCAGCAGTAACTGGCGGGCGCTGGGGCGACTGCCGGCGGCCTGACTGCTCGGTGAGTGGCTATACACCGCGGCAATAATAGTGGCGTAAATGGATAAAATCAGAAATGAACCGACTTGGTCGTACAACAGCGCATAGGGAATGCCAGCGCTGCCAAAAAACGCCTCGATCATCGGAAAGCCAACAAATGAGGTGTTACCGAGCGGCACAATGATCAGCATCGCGCCGGTAGTGCCGCGTGACCACTGCAAACGGCGGCTTAGCCACAGCAAAAAAGGTACCGTGAGTGCTAACAACAGCCAGGGTGTGAGTGCTGGGATCAGTAGTTGCGAGCTAATCTGCAGAAAGGGGATTTTTTGCAGGACCAATGCTGGCAACGCCACATAAATCACATATGCGTTGAGAATTTGCCCGGTATTCTGTGGAAATTGCCGGCTCCGCTGTAACAGTAAACCTATCAGCAGATAACCGGCAATTAAAATAAAGTTGCTCATGAGCCGAGTTAGACTAAGAAAAAACGTTCCTTAGTCTAACCTGTGGCCGCAGCGCTGCAAACTTAAAACTTGTGCAATAAGCCAATCGCTACGAAGGTTTGCTCAACATCGAGGTTGTCAAAGTCTTGGCCGGTGTACCAGCCATACACAGTGGTTTTTGACCCTAGTTTATAGTCAACGCCAGCAGCTAACGATGACTGATCGCCGTTGCCGGTATCGAGCAATTGATACTGTGCTTTTACGCTGAAATCACCAAATGGATGTACAGCGTTTACCACAAAACCATCGGCCTGCGCTGTGCCATCAACGCGTTGCTGGTCTTGATACATGAAGCCAACTTGGGTTTCGCCCAATTTAGTCATGGCGACCATACGCTCAATGTCACGACCGTTTACGTCGCGGTCAATACCGGCGCCAAAATAGAACGCAGTACGTTTTAATTTCTTGTCACCGTAAGTAACCGTCAGTGATTTGCCATCGTCGACTAAGTCATCTTCACTCAGCACATAGCTGGCGGCAAATTGCCACTCGTCAAACATTGGCGTGAAATAAGAAATGGTGTCGGCAGTACGGTTTTTACCGGCGAAAATATTTTTGATATCGCCTTGGTAATCAGCAAATAGGTCAAAGCCACTCTGTAGATATTTCACTGCGGTGTCGCGACGACCAACCGTTAACTCACCGAAGCTACCTTTTAAACCGACGAATTGGTTACGCGATTTTAAATTATCGTCGCCACCTAAATCGGTCAGGTCGACTTCCCACTCAAGTTGATAAATCACTTCGATACCGCTGGCTAATTCGGTGCCGCCTTTAACGCCAATACGCGATGCGTAGCTGGCTAATTCGGTTTCGTCGTTGTTCGGACGATCGGCGCGCAACAACGCCACATTGGCCTGGCCATAGAAATCAAAGCTAATGGTTTCATCTTTGTCGGCCGCCACAGCGGGTTGCAACAATGACGCAGAAAGAGTTGCCGCAAGGGCCAATGAGAGTGCTGAGAACTGAACATTTTTCATAAAATAGCCACCTAGTAATAACCATTGCCACGCAGGAGCACAATGATACTCCCAACCTATGGCACTAGGATATGGCACTTTTATGACAGTTTTATGACTTTGTGTCAGTTTTTTGACTTATTTATGACGTTGGCATGTCTTTTTTATGACTGCTTCAGCGCCTCTATGCGTTCGGCCTGCTCTTTTTCTGAGCTGGCATAGCGTTCCCACTGGCTTGCGGTGCGGCGCACATCATCAAATTGCTTGGCTGCCGCGAAGGCTTGCAGAGCAACATTAAAGTCACCTTGGTTGAGTGCCGCCATACCAATCACTAAATGCATGTTACCGGGCTGTTTCAAACCGCCCTTGTCGATTGCTTGCTGTGCGGCTTGCATGGCTTCGCTATTGCGCTCGGCGTTGAGTAATACTTGGGCGCGCTGCGCATCCAGTTCGCCGTCATCACTCAAACTGGCTGCTTGGGCCAATGCTGCCACCGCTTTATCGGTTTCGCGCGCGGCTACCCAGCTTTGCGCCAGTAACTTTAGGTTGCGTAAGTTGGCGTCTACTTTTTTCTCAGCCAACGCCTGCTCTAAAGTGACACCGGCTTTGTACGGAATATCGTTAACAAAATACGCTTGCGCCAAATTGAGGATATCTTGGCCTTTGGTCAGATAACCTTGCACATGGGCGGCTTCGAGCACTGCCAATTGCTTTTTGTCTTGGCCTAATTGCGCATAAACACCGGCTAACTGCACCCAATATTCGGCTTTGTTGTAGTGCTTGATCATTTGCACCAGTACCGCGGCGACTTGGTCAATTTGATCGAGCTCAAAATAAATGGCGCGGGCTAATACGTACCAGTTTTCTTCTGGGCGTTGACCGGCCTGCTCTGAGGCCTCAATAGCGGCAACAATCGGTGCTAAGGCGTCGTCATAACGCTTCAATTGATACAGTACTTGGGCGCGCAGCACTAAGGCTTTAACCTGCGGCTCACCGCCGACGGCTTGCTGCCACTGCTCTAAGTAATTCAAGCTGTCTTGGTAGCGCTCTTGGCCAAGTGCTAGTTGCGCTAAGCTAAATAAGGTGCCCTGTAACAGCGCGTCTGGAATAGGGTCTTCTTGCACCACTTTGCTGAAATAAGTAATAGCGGTGTTGATATCGTCTTGGCCGTAATACATAAAGCCATAGAAATTCCACAACATAGCGCGCTCATAGCTATTCATGCTGCTGAGTTTGCCCTCAACATTCGCTAACACCGCTAAGCCACCTTTGACATCGCCGCCATCGGCCAGTTGTTGCGCTCGTGCTAGTTGGCTATACACCTGCTCACGCAGAGCCGGCGTACGTTTGCGTTCTTGACCGTAAAGTTCGGCTGGAAATATCGCTAAAATACAAACTGCTAACACCATCAATAGGCCGAGACGCATGATTATTCTCCTAACTCAAAGGTAAGACGGTTTTGCACGCCTTCTACTTCAACGGTTTCGCCATTTACAACCCGTGGCTTGTATTTAAATTTCAGCACCGCATCCATCGCCGCTTGGTCAAAAATGCCTTCTGGCTGCGCTTCAACCACCCGTGGGTCGCGCACCGTACCTAATTTGGTCACAGTAAACTCCACTACCACGTAGCCTTCAATACCACGCTGCAGGGCACGGCGTGGGTACACTGCTTGTACTTTCACAATGGGTAAATACTCGCCATCGCTAGTATCTAAACCGAGCCCGCCAGTTAATGCGGTATCGCCCGACACTTGCGTGCTAAAGTCGAAGCCTTCGCCGTCAACATCAGCCACGGCTGGGTCGAACTGCGGCTGTGGCAGCTCCGGTGGCGCTTGTTCTGGCTCCGGTGGGCGCTTCGGTTTACGATCTTTTTCTTGCACCACTTCTTCTGGTTTCACCCGCACAAAGTCGAGCATTGAGCCCTTCGGTGGTTCGCTCATAGCGCCTTCACCGCCAGTAATCAGTGATTGCATCAAATAAAACAATCCCAGGGTCACCGCGACCGCTAATGCAAATGCTGCCAGAAAACGCATCATAACTAGTCTTCTTGTGTGGCAATGGACACGTCAAACACCCCAGCGGCGCGCGCAGCATCCATCACTTGAATTAAACGCTCGGTGGTGGCCAGTTTATCGGCCTGAATCACCACAGAACCCTGCGGGTTTTCAGCATACAAGCGCTCAATGTTGGCTTGTACCGCTCGGGCATCCACCTGACGCTTGTTGATCCAAATTTCACCCTTGTCGCTGATGGCAATCAATATGTTGGCTCGGTCCTTTTGTACCGCGGTAGCGGCATCAGGGCGATTGACATCAATACCGGCCTCTTTCACAAACGATGCGGTGACGATAAAGAAGATCAACATAATGAACACCACGTCGAGCATGGGGGTCATATCAATCTGGGTATCTTCTTCGTCAATCAAATTCGCAAAATGCTGTTTCATAGCTGACTCGCCTTATTCAATGTTTGTGCTACTGGTGTTCGAACAACGGGTGTTCCAGCACTTAGTGTTCCAGCAACAACCGATCTTCTAATTTCAAACGTTCGCGTTTGGCGGTGCGTTGTAACCAGGTAGCGGCAAATACCCCTGACAGCGCGCCGACCATGCCGGCCATGGTTGGGATGGTCGCTTTTGATACCCCAGACGCCATTGACCGCGCATTACCGGTGCCAGCCACTGCCATCACGTCAAATACTTCAATCATGCCGGTTACCGTACCCATCAAGCCAAGCAGTGGACACAAGGCCACCAGTGCTTGCAGCACCGGCAGGTTGCCACCCAGGGCCAAACTCACCCGTGAGATCATGGCTTGGCGGATTTGCTCGGCATGCCAGGATGATTTGTCACTGCGCTGCTGCCAGTTGGCTAACGCGGCGCGCTTGGCCTGCTGATGGCCCTTGAGGTAGTAAAAAATACGCTCTAGGATCATCAGCCACATGACGAAAATCAGGATGCCAATCACTACCAGTACTTGCCCGCCGGTTTCGACGAAGTCTTGGATAGCGCCGTAGAATTCGTTCAGAATCACGCTTAGTGCCTCCGCTCAGAACGCTCCGCAATAATGCCCGATGCTTGCTCTTGCAACACATGCACAATGGTGCGGCTGCGAGTATTCAACTGGGCGAACAACAACGTCATCGGAATTGCTACCACCAAGCCAAGTACGGTGGTGACCAAGGCTTGCGAGATACCGCCGGCCATTAGTTTCGGGTCACCGGTACCAAACAAGGTAATAGCCTGGAAGGTGTTGATCATACCGGTTACGGTACCAAGTAAGCCCATCAGCGGCGCTACTACCGAGATAATCTTAATGAAGGTCAGGTTGCGGGTGATACTTGGGATCTCGCGCAAAATCGCTTCACTGAGCTTCAATTCAAGGGTCTCAGTGTCAACTTCTGGGTATTTGTCTTGTACCGCCATAACGCGACCCAATGGGTTGTCGTTACGTGCTTCGCTTTGCTTCAGCTGGCGTTTCACTTTGCCACCCATCAGCGTTAGGCTGACGAAGCGCTCCAGGGCAATCAATAGGCCGATAGCACCTAAGGCTAAAATGATGTAACCGACGGTACCACCTTGGTCGATACGCTCACCGAGGCTTGGCGCTTGCACTAACAAGCCCAAAATGGCACCAGCCGTTGGGTCCAGAGCAAACTTCACTTGCTCGTTCTGCGCCGCTTGTAGATCGGCTGCAGTGCTTAGGTAGCGCGATGACGGCTGACGAATCAATTCAGCCACGGTATCGGTGCCCGGCACTAATTCGAGGTATTTGCCATCGGCTACCATGTTAAAGGTACCGACCCGCACCACATCGCGGGCAACTTTTTCGCCATTGGCCAAGGTCACTTCGGTGTTGAAGCGGCTGACTTTGCCCGACTCGGTCATTTCTTGCAGTAACGCCAACCATACCGACTCAATTTCGCTAATTGAGG
>CAYXGO010000086.1:0-1317 GCA_964464575.1 uncultured Pseudomonas sp.
CAGCTGAAGCGCTAACAATGCTTAAGCTATCGCCATCGGCATCGGTGTCGTTGGCCAGCGGCAGCAGCGACACGCTGCCACGCCATACCGCAACCGCAGTATCAGCCACCGCAACTGGTGCGGCGTTGCCAGTTGACTCAATGGCCACACCACCGAACACCTCAACCTTGCCATCGGCAGCACCATCAGTATCGTTGCCACCACCGTCGGTGATCACCAGCTGCACACACCAATGGCCTTCGTTCAAGCCCGGCTGCCACTCGGCAGAGCCAACGGTTGGGCAAGCGCCATAGACTGAGCTGGCACTAGACAACGCGCCACCAGCACCTTCCGCGAAGGCAAGCCAGGCACCGTCTTGCCACAACAAGAACTCAGCACCAGCACCAATCGGCTCATCTAATGGCAACACCACCGGTACTTGATCACCTTCATTGGTTAGCTCTAGCACCAAGAAGCGATAGAACTCGCCGTAGAAGCGATAGCTGCTGATATCCAAACCAACTTGAGTGAAGGCGTTCAAGCCATCAAGACTCAAGTTCCCGGCTGCATCTGGCGTGCTGGCAACACGAATACTGCTGGCATCATCCAGACTCGGATACCCGATAAAGTGCAAGTTCGGTGCGGTGGTCGCATAAGCACCATCGGCCCAAATATCGTGCGCATTAAAGGCACGATCTAAGTAGGCAGGGATACCGTTGACATTGTCGTCCCAGCGGCCATCTTCATAATCCACGAAGCCGTTATCGTTTTGATCCAACTCGCGCGACAAATCCTCGTCGTCTGGGTTGTATTCAAAGCCCATAATGCTGTCGTCCAACGTGAATCGGGCTCTGCGCACTGTAATCGGCGATATAATCGACTGTTGCTGACTACCCTGAGCGATTCGAATGTTCAGTATATAGCCTATCGCTGGTGCATCATCTGGTATTGTGACATCCAATGAAAAGTCAGCTGCCAAACTTACCGCTACCGGAATATACGCACCACCACTCGCTGGGACTAACACGCCAGCAAAAGTGCTCTGATGAATATTGATCTGCACAGCAACTGATATTGGTATAGAAATCGCTATTGTTTCACCCGGGGTAGCGATTGGCTTAATAGCACTCGCGGCAAGAGATTTAAATGCTAGCGGTTCACCAACAGTAACCACAATAGTACCGACTGCACCAATATTTTCTGATGAAGCAATCGTTACCCGGTAGCTTCCTTCAGTTTGCAGGGCCGGCAACGACAACATGGTCTCGGTACCACTGGCAAACACCACCGTGCGCGGCTGTTCATTCACCACCACACGAACCGGATGCGGATAACTTG
>CAYXGO010000086.1:1327-7246 GCA_964464575.1 uncultured Pseudomonas sp.
GTGCCGGGCCACTTAAGCTAAGTGGTATGTCAACCGCCACACCGGTATTAACCTTAATGTCTCTCTCGAGCGTCACCTGCGGCACAATACGCACCATTTGCGGCTTACTCACCTGCTGGCTACCGGTTCCGGCGCTCCAGGTAAAGGTATGTAGCCCCGAAGTATAGATATTGCTATCGGTCAAACCAGTCACTGACACCGGTACTGGGCTGCCGTTGCTAGAGGTCGCTGTAGCCGTACCTAATTGAGCCTGCTCAATTCGAGTTTTAGCACCGGTGGCTTTGATAGTGCGATCTGCCGGCGGGTTCAAGGTAATCAGCTGTGTCGCAGTGAAAAGCAATGTGGCAACCGCAGACGCGCGCTCACCACTTGGGTCACTAATGGTATAGCGCAGCAAAATCGAACCATTGAAACCGTTGCTACCCGGCCGGAAGAACAGCACATCGGTCTTCTTGCCATCAATCAAGCGGTCGCTCATGAACAAGGTGCCACTGCTGCCTGGGGCCAGTTCATAGCCAACGATGCGCAGGTCATCACCATCGGGGTCAGTATCGTTAGTCAAAACCAGCAGCTCAACAACATCTTCTGTGGTTTTATTATCGAAACTGAAGCTATCATCCACAGCAACCGGCGCACGGTTCGAGGCTTCCACGGTAATGGTGAATGGCCCCACGCTATCGCTTAAGCCATCGCGGTCAGTAACGGTGATGGTAATGGCAGCCCACTCAGCGACGTCGTCTGGCGTTGGCGTACCCGTCAGTGAGCCATCGGCTGGATTAAAGGTCAGCCACGTTGGCACGTTTTCAGCGCTAAAGGTCAAGCTCTCTTCTGGGTCTACCGCTAAGTCGGCATCCGTCACTTCCGGCACATAGCTATACGCTTCGCCGTCGAGTAGCGTCAGCAGCGGCGTGTTGACGATTTCAGGTGCATCGTTGACGTTCGCTACCGTCAGGCTAAAGCTCAATTCGGCGCGCGCTTGGGCACTATCACTGACACTAATGACGATGTTGCTAGTGACACCCACATCAGCATTAGCTGGCGTGCCGGTTAACGCACCAGTGCTGTCGTCAAAGCTCAGCCACTCTGGTTTACCGCTGACAGTTATTGTTAAGGTATCATCGGCATCCACGTCCTCAATGGTTGGGACAAAGCTATAGGCCTGGCCTTGGCTAGCGGTCTCGCTCGGAGTACCGGTAATGGTCGGTGCATCGTTGACGTTCACCACGCTGAGGTCAAATGCTGGCAGGGCGGTGCTGACGATGCCATCACTCACTGAAATCACAATACCCGAGGTGGTTCCCACATCAGCATTAGTCGGGGTACCAGTTAAGGCGCCGGTAACCGTGCTAAAGCCAGCCCAGGTTGGTTGATTGGTGATCGCGAACACTAAGGTGGTGTTGGCATCTACATCACTAGCATCAGGTACGAAGCTGTAAGCTTGATCTTGATTGACACGGGTTGCCGGTATACCGCTGATCTGTGGCGCATCATTGACGTTTACTACGGTCAACGAGAACGCTGGCAAAGCCGCTGATAGCTCACCATCACTCACCGAGATCACGATGCCAGAGGTGACCCCAACATCAGCGTTCGTCGGGGTACCGGTCAATGCACCGGTAGTGCTACTAAACGAAGCCCATGTTGGCTTGGTATTAATCGCGAATGTCAGCGTGGTATTGGCATCCACGTCACTGGCCACAGGAGTGAAGCTGTACAACGTATCTTCATTCACTGAAGTACTTGGCACGCCAGAAATCACTGGCGCGTCGTTAACGTTGACTACCGTCACCGAGAACGCTGGCAGAGCGGCGCTCAACTCACCATCACTGACCGCGATCACAATACCCGAAGTGGTACCAACATGGTCATTGCTTGGGGTACCGGTCAACGCACCGGTACTGGTGCTAAACGACGCCCAGACTGGTTTGTTGGTAATACTAAATACCAAGGTGGTATTGGCATCCACGTCACTGGCCACAGGCGTGAAGCTGTAAGCAACATCTTCATTCAACGATAGCGTCGGAACCCCGGTAATGGTCGGCGCATCGTTGACGTTAACCACAGTCAAGGAGAACGCTGGCAATGCTGCGCTCAACTCGCCGTCGCTGACTGAGATCACAATACCTGAGGTGGTGCCGACATGGTCATTCGTCGGGGTACCGGTCAATGCTCCAGTGCTGGTGCTAAACGACGCCCAGACTGGTTTATTGGTAATAGCAAAGGTGAGCTGGTCATTAGCATCAATATCTGATGCCAACGGCGTGAAACTATAGGCGACATCTTCATTCACCGAAGTCTGCGGCACACCGGAAATGACCGGGGCATCATTCACATCCACTACGGTAATGGAGAATGCTGGCAACGAAGCGGTGGCGCCAGCTAAATCACGAACACCAATAACAATATTGTCGTACACACCAACATCGTCATTAGTTGGCGTGCCCGTCAATATGCCGGTGGCGGTATCGAACGCTAGCCATGCTGGCTTGCCAGTGATGAAAGCAGTTAATTCATCACCAAAATCGATATCTTCAGCACTTGGCTCAAACACATACAATTGGCCTTGGTCGATACTGGTTAGCGGAGTACCGCCAATACCCGGTGCGTCATTGACGTTCACTACGGTAATGGTAAAGCTCGGCAACGCTGCCGAAGCACCTGCACTGTCAGTTACGGTCACCACAATGGCAGCGCTAACACCGACATCGCTGTTAGCTGGTGTACCGCTAATAGTGCCACCATTGACACTTAACCAAGCAGGCGCGCCAGTATTCAAGCTCAAAGTCAGCTGCTCGTTAGCATCAATATCGGCAATGCTTGGGGTGAAGCTCCACACTTGGTCTTGCAGCACAGAAGTAGCTGGCGTGCCGCTAATGGTAGGCGCATCGTTGACGTTGTTTACGGTAATACTGAAAGCAGGCAACGAACTGGTGGCCTTACCATCGGTGACACTGATCAGGATATCGTTATACCCACCAACATCGCTATTGCCTGGGGTGCCCGTTAGCGCACCGGTGCTAGTGCTGAAACTTGCCCAAGCTGGTTTTCCAGTAATACTGAAGGTCAGCTGTTCATTATCAGCATCGGTTGCGGTTGGGGTGAAGCTATAGGCTTGATCTTGCGCCACGGTAGTAGCGGGAGTACCGCTGATCACTGGGGCGTTATTGAAGGTATAGCTGAACAACTCATAACCGTGGGCGTCGGTATTACCTCGCAAAATAAGCTGGCTACCTGATATACCCATAATGACCAATTCGGAATTGCGCGCCCCAGGGTTTAGCTCAGCCAGCAGTTCTACTCTCATGTCCGCAAGGTTGAGCGTGAACAACTCATAATAACCTGATTCTTCGCTACCGGCCGCGAAGACTAAACGGCCATCGATTTCATACATAGCGGCGCCGGTATGAAAGAAGTTAGTAAACGCCGAGGAATCGGCATCTAACAGGGTTTGCTCGGTATAGTCATAAACACCGATAGCAGCATTGTTTGTGCGGACTACCAGCTTGCCCTGGTATTCGATAGCGGCGGAGATATATTGCCCGCTAAATGCTGGCAACTCCGTCACCGTGCCACTACTGTCGAATTGATACAGACCTGTTTGACCGCTCTGCGTCTGCGCGCGAACGAGCATATAATTACTGTCCATCAAAAGGACATCAGTCCACAAATAAAGGTCGTTAGCGGAACCACCAAAGTCTTCAGCGCTGACCGCGCGCTCAATCGTCATGGTCAGCGGATCAAAAACATACCACCAGTAGTACTGCGTGGCGGTGTCATAGGACTGCAGGTAGTACTTATTATTGAAATGATGAACTTCCCACGTATAGCTAATATCTAGGCCGCTGGTAAGGTCATTCAGAGCAACCACCTGCCCTTGCATATCAATCACATAAGGGCGCCACTGACTCAGGGAATTGTAGGCGCTATAGAAGATCAAGCCGTCGGTGCCGAACATCTGGTCGATCGTATCCTCGGTCGAGGCAAACAATTCTGTGGTTGCACCAGTACCTAGATCATAACTATGCAGTTTGTAACCGCGCACGCCGTTAACGATGCTACTGTAAATAATCTGATTATCACGCCGTACTATCCCAGTCGTTCTGGTTTGTTGTTGCTGTGATATCGCGGTAAATGCAGATATTTGCTGCAAACTATTATCGCTATGGTTGAGCAGCATCACTTGTTCGGTATTTTCGATAACCTCACTGATGCTGTCATCAACGCTAATCACTTCATTGAACACCGGAGTAGGCGGAACTGGCGGCTGCGCCGCATAAGCCTGCTGTGTTGTTGACGTGTCTGATAGCTGCTCTAGCTGCGGCTGCTCAGGATCAGCGGTGATATATTGACCGGCCACGTTGGCGCTTATGGCGCTATAATCATCGGCAATGGCGGCGATATTAGGAAAGGAACTCAACGCAAACTGAGCTAAGTCAGCCACTAACTCAAGTTGTGGAACTTGCGGATCATAAACATAGAGTTCACGACCGATAGTTGGCGTGTAAGCGTTAAAATAAACCGTGCCATTGAATTCAGTAAAATGCTCGGGAAACGAACCATTTACGCCCGCTACCACATCAGCTAACGGCAGCAGTTCATCGGTACTGGTGTTAAGAACCCAAGGCTCTTGGCCAGTTTCACTAGTGCCGCGACTCATGTAGATAGAAGAGCCAATCGTGGTGAACCCTTGGGCGCTATAGTTAGCGTGGCTAGTAATGACTTCAACGGCGCTGGTAAATTTCAGCAGGTCCCACTGTGTGCCGTCATAGCCGTTCCAGTACACCGCATCGTTAACCATAGTCAGGTTATTCGGTGACGATGACGCAGAGCCTCCACGCTGATCGAGAACTATGCCATATCCAGAAAATGACGAGTCAAAGTCAACGAACATCGGCTCATGACCGTAGGTGTTGGTGCTGGTTGTCAAAAACAAACGACTACCAGACGCCACGATCTCCCCACCAAAGGATATCGAACTGAGCCCCGACTGAACTGTCGTTAGGCTGAGCGTTTCAAAGCTGCTACCGCTGGTATAAAGATGCTGCAAAAACATCACATTGGCGTTGCTATTACCAGCTACCCATAGGCGATCGCCCGCATTGGCTAACTTACTGGCGTTGTCAGTTTCATAATTAGTGAGATTCTGAGCCGAGGGCGACGTTTGCGCCGGGTCGTACACATAAACATCACGGCGAAAAGTAACCGGTGTGGTTGCAATAAAATACAATTTACCGTCAAAAATGGTTAATGACTGTGGGCTCGATGATTGATTCACATCAGGCATGATATCAACGACTAATTGCGTTTCGCCGGTGCTACTATCGTAGCTAAATAATTCACTACCGGTCCCCCGCGCTTGCGCACGAAAATACAGCTTGCCGTCCAGCCAAGTGAGCTCTTGAGGATGAGAGCCGTTAGACCCATCATAAAGGTCATTCAACCGCGTCAAGACGTTTTGTTGCGGGTCAAAGGAATGAAGCTCATAGCCATAAAGCGGCTCATTACCCGCTGTCGACAGATAGAGCAAGTTACCGCCGGCTGCCATATCAATGAGGTTCAAGCTCGAGGCGGACGACACCCCTGGCTGAATATCCTTCAGCAGCTCAACTTGCCCCACTGCTTGCTGCGCTTGCGCGGGAATCATAAGTGCACCAAGTGCAACGAAAGTGAGCGCTTTCGCTTTCGCTAAAACACCATTGATAGAGAGACTGCGATGAACCATGGGGAGAGCTCCAACCTAGAGTTTTTTATGAGAGTTTTTGTTCTAGCCGGAGTCACCACGACTGCGCTGTAGCAAAAGCTGTATAGATTGCGTAAAAATTTAGCACACATTCCCCGCTTAGCAACATAAAAATTAACGTAATTTTAAAATTGTTAAGGAAGAAATTAAGGGGAAATGCTAAGGGGCAGGCACTTAAG
>CAYXGO010000087.1:0-7212 GCA_964464575.1 uncultured Pseudomonas sp.
CGGTTGGAGGTTCGAGCCCTCCCGAGTGCGCCATTAGCCCGCTAGAGTTAAATCCCATAGTCTGTAGTAAGCGTTGCCCCATTATTTAATCCATCAATAGTCTCTATAACGATGCCTATTCGCATCGGGCGAAGTGCTTGTGCTATGCTTGGTCGCAGTGTCGATTTTAACAAAACTTACACAAGCGAGATCACTAATGAACCCAACTTTTGTTGAAGCCTTCATGATCATGATTACTGGCATGGGCGCGGTGTTCGTGTTCTTGTTACTGTTATTGGCAGCCATGCAGCTATTAAGCTATTTCACTAAGGCTAAGCCAACCGCTGTGACAGCCCCTGCAGGCACATTAGCGTCTCCACCTCCTGCCCACATAGCCCCCATTAGCGCCGCTGTGCGACGCTATCGCCGCAATCACAAATAATAAGGAGTCAAAGGATGACCACACCGATTAAACTCACTGAATTAGTATTGCGCGATGCGCATCAATCGCTGCTTGCCACCCGTTTCCGACTCGATGACATGTTGCCGATGGCTGCAGCCCTTGATGATATTGGCTATTGGTCAATGGAATCTTGGGGAGGTGCGACCTTTGATGCTGCTATTCGATATTTAGGTGAAGACCCATGGGTGCGTATTCGCGAGCTGAAAAAAGCTATGCCAAAAACCCCTCAGCAGATGCTGCTGCGGGGTCAGAATTTACTTGGTTATCGGCACTATGCCGACGATGTGGTGACACGCTTTGTTGAGCGAGCTAAAACAAACGGGGTTGATGTATTTCGAATATTTGATGCCATGAATGATGTGCGTAACCTTGCCACCGCGATCAAAGCAGCAAAAGCCGTTGGTGGTCATGCGCAGGGTACTTTGTCGTATACCGTAAGCCCAGTCCATACCCTGCAAACTTGGTTAGATATGGCCAAACGCTTGGAAGACATGGGCAGTGATTCTATTTGTATTAAAGATATGGCCGGGTTGTTGCGGCCACAAGCGGCGTTTGAACTGATCACCGCGCTGAAACAAACGGTGGCGGTTCCTATCGCCATGCAATGTCATGCCACCACCGGCTTGAGTACCGCCACGTACCAAAAAGCTATTGAAGCCGGCATTGATATTCTCGATACGGCGATTTCCTCCATGAGTATGACCTATGGCCATACCGCCACTGAGACGCTGGTCGCCATGACCGAAGGTACGGATCGCGACAGTGGCTTAGACCTGACTGCGTTGCAGCCTATTGCTGATCACTTTCGTGCTGTGCGGAAAAAATATGCCCAGTTCGAGGGCTCGCTCAAAGGTGTTGACGCGCGTATTTTAACTGCACAAGTACCCGGCGGCATGTTGACGAATATGGAGAATCAGCTGAAAGAGCAGGGAGCATTGGATAAGTTTGATGAGGTGCTGGCTGAAATACCGCGTGTACGGGAAGACTTAGGCTTTATTCCATTGGTTACACCGACCTCACAAATTGTCGGTACTCAAGCGGTTCTAAATGTCCTCAGTGGCGAGCGCTACAGCTCGTTATCGAAGGAAACCCGTGGTGTACTTCGGGGTGAGTATGGCGCAACTGCAGCGGCGGTGAATAAAGAGCTACAACAGCAAGTTCTGCAGGGCGATGAACCCATTACCGTACGTCCAGCCGATTTATTAGAGCCCGAGCTCGAGCGTTTAACGGCAGAACTGAAAAAACATGCCAAAGAAAAGTCATTTACTCTGGCCGAGGCTGAAGTCGACGATGTGTTGACCTACGCCTTATTTCCGCAAATTGGTCTGAAGTTTTTGCAACACCGCGGCGATTCCAGTGCCTTTGAACCTGAGCCATCAGCTACGGCGGATAACGCCCCAGTAGCGCCACCACAAACAAGCCCAGATACAAGCATTGAAAGCTATTCGGTGAGAGTTGATGGCGTGATCTACCAGGTTGAGGTGGGCCCACGAGATAGTTTGCGTGTTACAGCGCACAACACTAAGACGCCGGTTGCTCAACCATCAACGCCAGCAGCACCGTCCGGCGCCAGTAACGACGTAACAGCACCATTAGCTGGTAATGTCTTTAAGGTACTGGTGAAAGCAGGTCAACAGGTACAAGCCGGTGAAGTGGTGATGATTTTAGAGGCGATGAAAATGGAAACCGATATCAAAGCCCAGCACAGCGGTGAGGTCAGCCACATTCATGTGCGTGAGGGTGATAGCGTAGCGGTAGGCGATATCATGTTAAGTGTGGCGGGCTAAGTATGGAGCGCCTCATTACCTTATGGCACAGCACCGGTCTGGCCGCAATGACCTGGGGTGCCGCAATCATGATGGCGGTCGGTGCGTTGCTGCTGTACCTCGCTATTCATAAAAAGTTTGAACCGTTATTGCTACTGCCCATTGGCTTTGGTGCCATTTTGGCTAACATTCCAGGCGCTGGCTTAGCCGACCCTGGCGGCATTTTATATGCGATTTATGCAGTCGGTATTGAGACCGGTGTGTTTCCACTGCTGATTTTTATGGGCGTGGGAGCGATGACGGATTTCGGCCCGTTGTTAGCCAATCCGCGTACTCTGTTGTTAGGCGGCGCGGCGCAATTCGGGATTTTCGCCACGCTATTTGGTGCTATAGCCCTCAATGCCGTGCCGGGGTTTGAATTCACCCTAGCCGATGCCGCTGCTATTGCAATTATTGGTGGTGCTGATGGTCCCACCGCGATTTTTTTAGCCTCGAAGTTAGCGCCTGAATTACTCGGGGCGATAGCCGTAGCTGCATACTCGTATATGGCGTTGGTACCCATTATTCAGCCTCCTATTATGAAATTGCTAACCTCTGCCTCGGAGCGCAGTATCACTATGCAGCAGTTACGCCCGGTAGAGCGCCGCGAAAAGATCCTGTTCCCACTCGCCGTACTGGCGTTAACGTTACTATTTTTACCCACGGCTACACCGCTGGTCGGGATGTTCTGTTTCGGCAACTTAATGCGCGAAGCTGGCGTTGTAGACCGCTTGAGTAAAACCGCGCAAAACGAATTAATTAATATTGTGACCATTTTCTTGGGTCTAGCGGTGGGTTCAAAACTCTCCGCTGATGAGTTTCTATCGCTGCAGACGGTCGGTATCTTGGTGCTCGGTGCTGTGGCCTTCTCGATTGGCACGGCAGCTGGGGTATTGATGGCAAAATTGATGAATAAACTCAGTAGTCAGCCTATAAACCCGCTGATTGGTGCAGCAGGCGTATCAGCGGTGCCGATGGCGGCACGGGTGGTGAATAAGGTCGGTTTAGAGGCCAATGCCAACAACTATCTGCTGATGCACGCCATGGGGCCGAATGTTGCTGGTGTGCTTGGTTCGGCTGTTGCAGCGGGGATATTGCTAGCGCTGATTGGTTAACCACCACAACAAGGTATAGGCGAGCGCAATAAAGCCGCTGACCACAGCAATGTAGATGAAGCCACGCAGCCCTTGCCGCAAGCTCCAGCCGTTGAGGCGCAGATAGAGTAGCCAAGCGATACTGAGTAGCAGCGGAATAACAAATAAAAATCGCGTCATGATGAGTGATTGCCTTGTTTCTGGATGCGTTGATGCCACAGTACTAAATCAGCAGCAGCGGATTGCGCCTGATTCAGCAGTGGGTCGAGTTTGGTGATAAGGTCAGCTAATAAATCTAATTCACCCGCGGCCATCAGCTGTTCGAGTTGCCCAGCCACTGCATGCAGTCGGGTTAAGCCGAGATTAGCAGCGGCCCCTTTCAAAGAATGAAAGAAGCGCTGCGCTTGCTGGTGCTGGCCTTTCGCCAGCAAATCAACTACTTGTTGTGGCGCATGCTGATAGTCTTGCTGCAAGCGTTCAATCAAATTTACATACAAACCAATATTATGCTGCAAGCGCCCCAATGCGGCATTGAAGTCGATATCACGATGGCGCGGATAGCTTGGCCGTTCCTGCTGATGGCTCGATTGGCTATCAGCGTTTTCGTTAACGCCATTGTAGCTGCTACGCAAAGCCCATTTTTGCACTGTTTGTAGCAGTATTTTTTCGTCGATAGGCTTGCTAATGTGGTCTTGCATGCCTGCTGCCAACGAACGTTCAATATCATCGGTGCTGCTGTTGGCGGTCATGGCAATCAACGGTAATTGCTGGTAGGAAAACTTACTGCGGATATGCTCTGCAGCGGTAAGACCATCCATAACAGGCATTTGAATATCCATCAGTACTAAGGCGTAGTCTTTGCTGTCGACCATAGCGATGGCCTCTTCACCGTGGTGTGCTAGGTCAACTACCAAGCCGGCATGCTGTAGCATTTCACGCGCAATCAGCGCGTTAATGTCGTTATCTTCGACTAACAATACCGGTAGCCCTTGCAGTGCTTGATCAGGCTGGTCTCCGAGTGAGCTGGCCGGGCCTTTGGTCAGTGCTAAAGCGGAACACAGTACTTGAATCAAGGCTAAGCTGGTGTAGGGTTTGACGATGTGCTCATGGACCCCTAGCTGACGCGCTTCGGCCAATAATTCGTGGGCATGGTAGCTAGTCGCTAAGATTAATTTGGCGTTGCTGTGCTGTGCCAGCATATCCTGACAGAACTCGAGACCACTCATACCTGGTAGCTGCCAGTCTACTAGAATAGCGTCGAAGGCTTGTTGCTGTGCCAATAATAACGCCTCTTCGGCGCTACGACAGGTGCGTACATTCACTTCAAAGCTACGCAGTAACTCGGTGACCATTTCGCGAGTCGTCAGGTTATCCTCGATCACCAGTACCTGTTGACCAGCCAGCCGCGGTAACAGCAATAAGCGCGCATCGGAATCTGGCTGTGGTTGCAGTGGCAAAGTGAGCTCAAGAAAAAACGTGGTGCCTTGACCAACGCTACTGGTCACGCCCATACCATGCTGATTCATGAGTTTAACGATGCGCTGGCTGATCGCTAAGCCGAGACCGGTACCGCCATACTTGCGGGTGGTTGAGCTATCGGCTTGGCTAAAGGCCTGAAATAATTTAGCCCGTTGTGCTTCGTCCATACCAATGCCGGTATCAGTTACCGAAAGTCGCAAATAGACGTCTTGCTCGGTCAGGTCGAGCAACGTTGCCGACACCACAATTTCGCCGTGCTCAGTAAATTTAATGGCATTACTGACTAAATTGACGAGCACTTGATTAATGCGCAGCGGATCGCCCATGAGCCGTGTTGGGATATTGGTGGGTAGGTTAATGATAAATTCGAGATTCTTATCATAGGCACGAAAAGCGAACATGTCGGCCAAATTACCCAGCACTTCTTCAAGATCAAAAGGGATCTTCTCAATACTTAATTTATCGGCCTCAAGTTTGGCAAAATCGAGTAGGTCATTAATGATGCCAAGCAGGATTTTCGAGGAGCTTTCTATAGATTTCAGGTACCCATACTGCTTGTCGTCCAGTGCAGTTTTTAGGGTTAATTGCGTCATTCCTAAAATAGCATTGATCGGAGTTCTTATTTCGTGACTAATGTTAGCCAGGAATTCACTTTTCGCTTGATTAGCTTGCTCAGCTTCAGCAATAGCTTGCTGCATTTGCTGTAACTGCTGATTTAAGCTTGGCTTAGCGTTCATTATGGCAACCCAAGGTGAGCGAAGTGAGTTGTTATCATGCCACGACTGAAGGCTTGCGCCAAGACAGTAAATAGCCAGATTTCGGTGCGCTAACCTAGACGGAGCGAGCTTTCCCAAGTAAGCTTGCGGTCATCATGGCCATCAAAATGACAAGTAGGGTTCAATTTTGCAGTCAGCTTTTCAACACGCTTTGCAGCAGCTCGCGCAACCAGCCAACCGTAATGCCTTAACGCAGCTTAGTCGCGGTATTGAACGCGAAGGTTTGCGTATCACGGGTAACGGTCATTTGGCCCAAACTGGCCACCCAGAGGCGCTTGGTGCAACCTTGACGCACCCATATATCACCACCGATTACGCTGAAAACTTGCTCGAATTTATCACCCCGGTTGCACAAAGTATTGAGCAAACTTTGGCGCAGTTGACCGACATTCATAGTTATACTTATCAGCACCTTGGTGATGAGTTGTTATGGCCGCTGAGCATGCCTTGTGTGGTGGGTAGCGCTGACGATATTCAGATTGCTCGCTACGGTAGCTCGCATAGTGGCCGCATGAAAACCTTATATCGGCGGGGGCTGACCTATCGTTACGGTGGTGCCATGCAAATTATTGCCGGCGTGCATTATAACTTTTCATTACCGACACAGCTGTGGCAGAGCCTCGCAGCGCAACAGCACCAAAACGCTGATGCTACCTTTATCTCAGCGGGATACCTCGGCTTGATCCGTAACTACAAGCGGGTATGTTGGTTGATTCCCTATCTGTTTGGCGCCTCACCCGCCTTGTGTCAGTCATTTTTACAGCACACTGAAGGTACAATTGCATTAGAAAAACATGCCACCGGCACTATGTATCGTCGTTATGGTACATCGCTGCGTATGAGCGATTTGGGCTATACCAATAAAGAGCAGGCCGACTTAGCGATTAGTTATAACTCGATCAGCGAGTATGTTGCGGGCTTACGCAGCGCTATTTCTACACCATCGAAACAGTTTGCCTCGATTGGCGTGAAAGTAGATGGTGAGTACCGTCAGCTTAATAGCAATATTCTGCAAATCGAAAACGAGTTTTACTCAACCATTCGGCCCAAGCGTGTGAGCCAAGGCGGCGAAACGCCAACCCAAGCGTTAGAGCGCGGTGGCATTGAATATATCGAGGTGCGGGCGCTGGACGTCAACCCGTTTAGTCCGATTGGCATTACCGCTGATCAAATTCGCCTGCTGGATATGTTGCTGCTTTATTGTCTGCTGCAACCCAGCCCAGACATGTCCAAGGCTGAGCAGCAGCAAACCGAGCGTAATTTTAATCGAGTGGTATTGGATGGCCGCAATCCACGCTTAACCCTGCTGCACGATGACCATGAACGGCCTCTGGCCGATTGGTTAGAAGAGTTATTTGCCGATTTCCAAGCCATCGCGCAGATACTCGATGAGGCGCATGGCGGTGACGCTTATCAGCGAGTCATTGCTGAACAATATCGCGCGGTACTAAACCCCGAACTAACGCTATCAGGCCAAGTGATGCGTATTCTTACCGAGCAAAATATCGATAATGGTCGCTTTGGTATGCAGCTGGCGCGGCACTATCGTCAGCAGTTACAGCAACCATTGAGTTTCTACAGCATCGAACAATTTGAACAATGGACTCAGCAATCCT
>CAYXGO010000088.1:0-6806 GCA_964464575.1 uncultured Pseudomonas sp.
ATTGGATGCTACCTGGTGGTTCAGGCATTCAATTGGCGAAGAAGCTGAAGGGTGAAGACTTCACCAAAAATATCCCTATTATCATGCTCACCGCGCGTAGCGAAGAAGAAGATAAAGTACGCGGGTTAGAAGTCGGCGCCGATGATTACATCACCAAACCGTTCTCACCGAAAGAATTGATGGCGCGTATGCGCGCAGTGTTTCGCCGCGTAGCGCCAACGGCATTAGACGAACCGCTTGAAGTACAAGGCTTAAAACTTGATCCGGTATCACACCGTGTTACCGCCTTTGATGATCGCGTTGAAATGGGCCCAACTGAATTTAAGTTGCTGCACTTCTTTATGACACACCCAGAACGGGTGTATAGTCGTGAGCAATTATTGGATCACGTTTGGGGAACCAATGTTTACGTCGAAGATCGTACTGTCGATGTGCACATTCGCCGTCTACGCAAAGCTTTGGAACTGCATGAACATGACCGCTTGGTGCAAACCGTGCGTGGCGTGGGTTACCGGTTCTCTAGTCGTTAAAGGTCAGTAGCCGCGTTATGGATAAGCGCTATTCAGTGGTTTTCATTGTTCGCGGTTTCTTCTGGTACCTCCTACCATTAGCGCTGTTCGGTCTGCTGGTCGGTCAATTTTGGCCGGTACTTACGTTAGGCTTACTGGCAGCGCTGGCATGGCATTACTACTTTCAATACAAGCTGGTTGATTGGTTGTGGCACCGCCGCACCATGCTGCCACCCACTGCGCCCGGCAGTTGGAGTTATATCTACGATGGTATCTATCGCACTCAGCGCCGCAGCCAACAGCGCCGGCGTGCGTTAGCGCGGTTATTACGGCGTTTTCGTGAAGCCTCCGAGGCAATTCCAGACGCCGCCATTGTGTTTCGCCGCGACGGTGGGCTGATTTGGTGCAACAAACTTGCGCAGTTTTATTTTGGCCTAAAATGGCCTGCTGATACCGGTATTCGCCTGCCCAACCTGATTCGTCACCCCGAGTTCGTGGCCTACTTAAGTAAAGGTGATTTCAGTAACGACATCGTATTTCCGTCGCCGGTGCGTGATGACATTGAGCTGGAGCTGCGAGTGATGCCATTTAGCGACGACCAGTATTTGTTGATGGCGCGCGATGTCACCCAACTCAAGCAGCTCGAGCAAATGCGCAAAGACTTCGTTGCCAACGTGTCGCACGAATTGAAAACCCCGCTGACGGTGATGCAGGGCTACCTTGAGATGCTGGCCGATTCAGCGAGCCTGCCGCCAGCCATGATGAATAAAGCCATGCGCGATATGAGCGGGCAAACTCAACGGATGCGCAGTTTGGTCGATCAGTTATTGGCGCTATCACGCATGGATGTGATGCGCACGGATATGTTTGAGCGCGTCGTTGATGTGCCACAATTACTGCAGAATTTGCAGCGCGACGCCCAGCAACTGAATCAAGAAAAGCAGCATCAGCTGACCTTTGAGATCAGCCCCGAAAAAATGCATGGTCATGAAGACGAATTACGCAGTGTGTTTGCCAATCTGATTAGCAACGCCATTCATTATACCCCTGCTGGCGGCATCATTACCGTGCGCTGGCAACGCGTGGGGCAGCAAATGGAATTTGCCGTTATTGATAATGGCCCGGGCATTCCTGCTGAACATATTCCGCGTTTGACCGAACGTTTCTATCGAGTCGATAAAGATCGCAACAGCTCTAAGGGCGGCAGCGGTTTAGGCTTGGCCATTGTGAAGCAAGCGGTAGAGAACCACCATTGCAAGTTGGTCATTGACTCAGTGGTGGGTCGTGGCTCCAAGTTTAGTGTTCGGGTTCCGGAAGAATTAGTGGTGCGACACTAATTGAAAAGCTGTGACAGATTTATGACAGTTTTTTGCACATTGTCATAATACTGTCACATTGACGTTCTACACTTTCCCCGTTATTTGAACAAAAGCCGCAGTGCGGTAACGACCAACGGAGTCATTATGAAATTCAAATCAGCGTTTTTATCAGCCTCATTAGTCGCGTTGTTGAGCGTATCAGCCAACGCCCAAAAAGTAACAGACGATCTGCCGGTTTACGAGAAAGTAAGCGGTTTGTCAGGCAACCTATCATCAGTCGGTTCAGACACTCTGGCCAACATGATGACCTTCTGGGCCGAAGAGTTTAAACGCCTGTACCCAAATGTGAACATGCAGATTCAAGCTGCCGGTTCATCAACTGCGCCACCAGCCTTGACTGAAGGTACCTCAAACTTCGGGCCAATGAGCCGCGCCATGAAGTCGAAAGAAATTGAAGCCTTTGAAAAGCGCCACGGCTACAAGCCAACTGAAATTCGTGTGGCTATCGACGCGTTAGCAGTATTCGTACACAAAGATAACCCGATTGAAGGCATGACCATTGCTCAAGTCGACAGCATCTTCTCATCAACCCGTCTGTGTGGTGCCAATCAAGAAGTGAGCCGCTGGGGTGATTTAGGCCTGACCGGTAGCTGGGTAAACCGCGACTTACAATTGTACGGTCGTAACTCTGTATCAGGCACCTACGGTTATTTCAAAGAAATCGCCTTGTGTGATGGCGACTTCCGCAACAACGTCAATGAGCAGCCAGGTTCAGCCTCAGTGGTACAGTCAGTATCTACCTCACTGAACGCCATTGGTTACTCAGGTATCGGTTACATCACCTCAGGTGTGAAAACTGTGCCATTAGCGTTAGAAGAAGGCGGTGAATTTGTTGATGCCACCACTGAAAGCGCATTAGCGGGTAAATACCCACTGTCACGCTTCTTATACATCTACGTGAACAAGCACCCGAACAAGCCATTAGACCCAGCTACTGCTGAGTTCGTGAAGTTCATGCTGTCAAAAACTGGCCAAGAAATCGTCGACAAAGACGGCTACATTCCAGTACCACGCATTGTCGTTGAGCAAGAACTGGAACGGTTAGGCTTAGCTGACTAACCGCAGAGTAAGTAAACAAAAAAGCCGAATCGAATTCCGATTCGGCTTTTTTTAATGTCTGTTCATCAAGGTGCGACATCGCGCAGGATGGGTTGTTGCAGCGAGATCAAGGTTTCTGTGGCTTGGATTTCGTCAATCGGCTGAATGCGTTCAATTAATAGACGCTGCAAATCATCAATAGAGCGCACCATCACTTTGATAAAGATGCTGTATTGGCCGGTGGTGTAGTGCGCTTCTAGCACTTCGGGGAGGGCTTTGAGCTGCGCCAGAGCACGCGGGTAATCGCCAGCGCGGGCGAGAGTAATGCCAATAAAGCAGCAGACATCGTAGCCCAGCTTGCGCGGGTCAACGGTGAGTTTCGCGCCGGTGATGATGCCGGCTTGGCGCATTTTTTCCACCCGCACGTGAATGGTCGCTGGGCTCACCTGATGGTGTTTGGCAATTTCGGCATAAGATTGCCGGGCATTTTGCTGCAAATGCTGAAGAATCTGTCGGTCTAAATTATCGATCATTGAAGCAATCTCCGAAAAACCTATAAACAATTAGATAAAATCTAATAAAAGTGGCGTTTATTGTAAATATAAAATCACCAAAAGCTAAAATTGATTGACGCTATTGATTCATGCGTTGCATTCGTTGAATGATGGCTATCTAAACCAGCTCAAACGAATCAATCCATTGGAGTACGCCATGCAATCATTCTTTGTCACCCAACAACAGGTTGCCCATACCAAGCAACTATTTACCCAAGCACTCTGTCAGCATTTACAACTCATTGAGGTACAAGCGCCGCTCAGCTTAGCCAAAGGGAGCGGTATGCAAGATACCCTGTCGGGCACCGAGCAGGCGGTAAGTTTTCGTATGGCCAGCAGCGGCCAACAGCATGAGGTGGTGCACTCGTTGGCAAAATGGAAACGCGCCCTATTGGCTGAGTATCAGGCCCAGGTGGGGCAGGGCATAGTGGCACAAATGCGCGCCTTGCGGCCCGACGAGGAGCGCTTGAGCGAACGTCATTCGGTATTAGTTGAACAGTGGGATTGGGAGCAGGTCATTGACGCTGAGCAGCGCACTATCAGCACGCTACAACAGCGGGTACAACACATTTATCGGGCGCTATTGGATACCCTCAAGGCACTGGGTGATCCGGCTGGTTTGCTACCGAGCTTACCGGCCGAAGTGTACTTTATTGATAGCGAAAGTTTGCGCCAACGCTATCCACAATTGAGCCCCAAGCAACGTGAGCAGGCCATTACCGAACACCATCAGGTGGTGTTTGTGGTAGGAATCGGCGGCTTGTTGAGCGATGGCTCGCGCCATGATGGCCGCGCCCCTGATTATGATGACTGGAGCACCACCACTGAACTAGCGGGCACTGGCTTGAATGGTGACCTGTTGGTCTGGCATCAAGGCTTAGGTGATGCGCTGGAGTTATCGTCAATGGGCATTCGTGTGGATGCGCAGGCGTTACGGCGCCAATGTGCACTGCAGCAATGTCAGAGTATATTAACCCAGCCGTGGCACCAACGCTTGCTCAGCGGCCAATTGCCAGCCACAATAGGCGGCGGTATTGGGCAATCGCGGTTGGTGATGTGGATGCTGCAACAACAGCATATCAGCGCGGTTCAAGCACCGGAGATTTCATTGCAAACCGAGCAACAAATCGCCGTGGCGTGACAAATATGACAGAACTGTAACATTACTGTCATAATTCCCGACTATACTTGCCGCATCGAATTTAACCGTCTGTCTGACATTGACTCGAGGCATTGATGAGCGCACCAACTCGTTCTAGTTTGGGAGCCAGCAATATGCGTCTGTTTAAGGACCGCGCCGCACGCGTAGGGGTAACCCTAGGTGGCGGCATGGTGCTTATCGCGCTACTGCTGATTTTCTTCTATTTACTCTATGTGGTAGAGCCGATATTCCGCGGCGTATCCGTTGAGGGTAAGCACCAGTTTCAAGTGCCGGCGAGCACTGAAGTGGTGGCCATGGGCATGGAAGAGCAATCGGAAATTGGCTTTCAGCTTACAGCGGGTGGTGAAATTACCTTCTTTGCACTGCAGCCAGCCACGGGTACCAATTGGCAGCCGGGCGATGTACTGTTGCAAGAACAACTGACCGCCACAGCGCCGACGGCGTTTGCTGCCACGCAACCACAAAACAAACGCTATGCCTACGCCTTAGAGGGCGGTTTAGTGCAGGTGGTGGCACCGAAATTCCGCAGTCAATTTATCAATGGCCAGCGCTTCACTAACCCACGCTCAGTACTTGAAGATCTGGAACAACCATTAGTACTCGACCCACAAGGCCGCACGGTCAATCAATTAGCCTATGAATACTCGGGTGATTCAGCGTTGATGGTCGGTTTTACCGCCGATAAACTGCTGTTAGTGAACCTGCTGCAGGCATCGCGCAACTTCTTAAGTGGTGCGGTAGAAATGAAATCGCGCTTCACCGAACTGCCAATGACCTCGCCTATTGATAACGTGTTGGTGACGCCAAATTTACGCCAAGTATTTGTCCGCCACGGCAACCGTGTCACGGTGTTAGATGTCAGCACGAGTGGCAAGGTCACTGAACGCCAAGTGCTCAGCACCGACAAACGCAAGTTTGGCGATATCACCGTGATGAAACTGCTCGCCGGCGCTAACTCGCTGATGCTTGGGCATAGTAGCGGTAGCATCACCCAGTGGTTTGAAGTGGCCGGTGATGATGGTCGCCGTTATCAGTTCATCCGTGATTTCAAAGCCGGTTCAGCAGCGGTTGATCAAATCATTGCCGAATACTTCCGCCGCACCTTTTATACCGTATCGGCGGATGGCACGGTGGGCGTTTTCCACACTACCTCACAAGCCGATTTATACCTCGATAAGCCCGAGCAGGTCAGTGCTGAGCAGCTCGTCATTGACCCGCGCGCCAACACTATGTTGGTGCGCAACGACAGCGGCTACCACAGCTTTAAACTAGAGAACGAGCACCCCGAAGTCAGCTGGAGCGGCTTGTGGCAAGAAGTATGGTACGAAGGCTACCCAGACCCGCAATACACCTGGCAGTCAACCTCGGGTTCAGACGATTTTGAACCGAAATTTAGCTTAGTGCCGATTTCATTCGGTACCATCAAGGCCGCTGCGTACGCGATGTTATTCGCCGTGCCGATTGGCTTAGCCGCAGCCGTGTATACCGCCTACTTTATGTCGCCTGGCGTGCGTAAAGTGGTGAAGCCGACGGTGGAAATCATGGAAGCGCTGCCAACGGTTATCTTGGGCTTTTTAGCCGGTCTGTGGTTAGCGCCAATCGTCGAGAGTTATCTGCCTGGAATTGTTGCGGTGATTATTCTGGTGCCGCTGGCGATTGTGCTGTTCGCCCTGTTAGCGAGCCGCTTACCGACCAACCTGCGTAACCAATTCACCGATGGCCGTGCGGCGCTGATTTTGATTCCGCTGGTGATTCTGGTCGGCTGGTTCGCATTTGAGCTATCGCCATGGGTAGAAAACGCATGGTTTGGTGGCAACGTACGCGAGTACATCACCAACGAGCTGGGTATTACCTTTGACCAACGCAACTCGTTGATTGTTGGTATCGCCATGGGCTTTGCGGTGATCCCAACCATTTTCTCGATTGCCGAAGATGCGGTATTCAGTGTACCGAAGCATCTATCCAATGGCTCGTTAGCCTTAGGTGCGACTACCTGGCAAACCCTCACCAAAGTGGTGCTATTGACCGCTAGCCCGGGTATCTTCTCGGCAGTGATGATGGGCCTAGGCCGCGCAGTAGGTGAAACCATGATTGTATTGATGGCGACCGGTAACACGCCCATCATGGACTGGAACATCTTTGAGGGTATGCGTACCTTATCGGC
>CAYXGO010000088.1:6816-7121 GCA_964464575.1 uncultured Pseudomonas sp.
TGCCTGAGTCAGAAGTGGGCAGTTCGCACTATCGCATCTTGTTCCTAGCAGCTTTTGTGTTATTCGTTTTCACCTTCATGTTTAACACGCTGGCGGAGCTTGTCCGTCAACGGTTACGTGAAAAATATAGCTCGATGTAAGCGAGAGGATGTCCATGAGAAATTGGTTTAAATCAGGTGCACCTTGGATTTGGCTGACAGCGGGCTCGGTGAGCATCAGCTTGATCGCGGTACTTGGCGTGATGGCCATGATTGCCTGGCGCGGGCTGTCATTCTTCTGGCCAGCAGCGATTCACGAGTTTGAAG
>CAYXGO010000089.1:0-7118 GCA_964464575.1 uncultured Pseudomonas sp.
GCTATGTGCTGAACAACCCGATGAGTTATACCGACCCCAGTGGGTATTTCTTTAATAAATTATTTAAAGCAATCAATTCAATGCTGGGTGATTTAGCACCATTTGTGGCAACCGCCTTGATGTTTCTCCCGGGTGTTGGACAATGGGCCGCAGTAAGCATGTGGAATGCTGCTACGATTGGCTTTGTGAGCGGTGGTATTGCCACAGGCAGCGTGCGAGGTGCGTTGGTAGGAGCGTTTTCAGGGGCTGCCTTTCAGCAGATTGGAGCGCATTTTAATCAAACCTCGGCTGATAACATGTTAGGTGTAAAACACAACATAATTGATGAAAAAACACTACTGAAATTCGGTGATAATTACTTGTCTAGTGGTCAGATAGCGCAGCAAATTTCTGCCCATGCGATGGCTGGTGGAATTATTTCAACGATGAGTGGTGGAAAGTTTGGGCATGGATTTTTTAGTGCTGGGGTTACAAAAGGAGTCGGAGGTAAATATCTCCCAACAGGATCTAATTTGAGTATGCAAGAAATAGCTCATGGAACTTTTGTTTCAGCAGTTTTGGGAGGTACATCCTCTTTGATTGTCGGAGGTAAATTTGCGAATGGTGCTAGTACGGCAGCGTATCAATATCTTTTTAATGAAGCGTCTCAATCAATGCAAAGGAAATATGCGGTAAAGCAAGCTATTATCAATGTTCGAGATATTTATAATGCTAATTTAGCGATTGGAAATCGCGAGGCAGGATTAACCATTGGTAGTTATGTATATCAGTACGAAGGTGAAATTGATTACCGTTATGAACTGCAAGCTAAAGCATTGGCATCTTTAGGATTTGACGTTAATAGTGCTCCATTTTCGAGCTATTCAGGACCACACATAAATTCGTGGATCAGACAAAATCGCAAAGTTACAGACTTTATACTTGGGCTTTCGCCAAATGATTCTATAAATTTCAGCACGGCGATTAAGCTCGGGGTTACAAGTGTTTATAGCTGGAGTTCGGTTAATGATACGGCTTTTCATTATAGATTTAATTCAACTTCAAACAGTTGGAATTGCACAGTTGTTTTTGGTAAAGGAAAGTGTTGAATGAAAGTGTCAAGATTTATTTTATTTTTCGTAATTATCTTTGTTTCTTTTGGTGTGCACAGTGAAGAAAAAGAGAGCTGGGTGTCTATCTTTAATCTCATTTCCAACCCTGACCAATACAAAAATAAAACCGTCAGAGTTACAGGGTACTTAACACAGGAAAATCAAATAGGATATCGACTTTATCCATACGAGATAGATGCAACATTAAATGATATAAATAGAGGTGTTCTCGTTGTTTCACTAACAGATTCAGGTAATCAAGATTTCACAGATTGTGCTGATGCATTCGTTAATATTGTCGGAACCTTTGTAGTTGTTAAAGACCATTTTTTACAACTGGTAATACACTCTGTTCAGGAAATTTCAATTTATAGAGAAAGTGAAAAGCTCTCGAAATTACCTAATTTTGCAACTTGTTTCTTGAGTTCAGACATTAGTCGCACCTCTAAACATCTCAATTAGCGCGGTGTCAGCGTCGCAACAAAAAAGCCCAGCATTGCTGGGCTTTTCAGCTTCACAGCGGCGTTAGGCGTCGCTACGCTCAAAGGTTTGTTCCATTTCGCTAAAGGTATCGGTCAGGTGCGTCGCCGGTTGGGCAGTTAACTTGCTCACTACCACAATGGCGAGGCTACATAGAATGAAGCCTGGAATGATGGAATACACCACATCGTTGATGATGACGCCATTAATGGGTACGTAGGTACAAACCAGTACCGTTGCCGCACCCACCAACATGCCAGCTAATGCGCCGTGACGGTTCATACGGCGCCAGAACAAGCTAAAGATGATGACGGGGCCGAAGGCGGCACCAAAACCCGCCCAGGCGTTCGCTACCAAGCCTAAAATGGTGTTATTTGGGTCCCAAGCTAGGGCTATGGCAGCCAAAGTCACTAACAGCACGGATATACGGCCTACGGTTACCAGTTCGCGGTCACTGGCGTCGCGGCGTAAGAAGGCTTTGTAGAAGTCTTCGGTGAGTGAACTTGAGGTCACCAGTAGCTGCGACGAAATGGTACTCATAATTGCTGCCAAAATTGCTGCGAGCAAAAAGCCGCCAATGTACGGGTGGAACAAGAACTGCGAGAACACAATGAAAATGGTTTCAGGGTCCGCCAAGGTCATTTTGGTATCGGCTACATAGGCAATACCGACAAAGCCGGTCAGCATGGCACCAATGATGGTGATGATCATCCAGCTGATACCAATGCGGCGTGCTGTGGGTACATCGTCAACGGAGCGAATGGCCATGAAGCGCACAATAATGTGTGGCTGGCCAAAATAACCAAGCCCCCATGCTAGCAGCGAGATAATAGCTATCCAGCTCAATTGATTGGCGCTGCCATCGGTAATGTTGGCGTCTTGGAAGAAGCGCAGGTAATCAGGATTCATACCACTGACCGTTGCAGAAACCGCGCTGAAGCCGCCCAGATGGTCAAGTGCTACCAACGGCACAACCACCAGCGCTAGGAGCATGATGATGCCCTGCACAAAGTCAGTCAGACTCACCGCTAAGAAGCCACCAAATAGGGTATAGGCGCAAACTACGCCGGCGGTCACCCATAAGCCAGTGGTGTAATCAAAACCAAACGAGGTATCAAATAATTTACCGCCGGCCACTAAGCTGGCTGAGGTGTACAGGGTGAAGAACACAATAATCACCAGCGATGAAAACACCCGCAGTACCCGCGTTTTATCGTCAAAGCGTTTGGCAAAGAAGTCAGGAATAGTGATGGAGTCGTTGGCTACATGGGTGTAGCTGCGCAAGCGTGGTGCTACGATCACGTAGTTTAGCCAAGCACCAATAACTAGACCCACGGCAATCCACAGCTGCGACACGCCCGAGACATAGATAGCGCCGGGTAAACCCATCAGCATCCAGCCACTCATATCTGAGGCACCCGCAGATAGCGCGGTCACACCTGGGCCTAAGCGGCGGCCGCCGAGCATATATTCAGATACATCGCTGGTAGAAGTACGGTAGGCATATAAACCAATACCTAACATGACGAGAAAATAAATGCCTAATGAGATAAGCGATTCAGTTTGCAAAGCAAAGCTCCTTGGTTGTTAACAAGTGATACGCGGCTCGTTGTTATGCGTTTTATTCGACCCCTAACAATAACTTGGTCAGTTGTTGTTGCGGGTTAGAGAGCAGCGCTTCGGTTGTACCAAACTCGACTAGTTTACCATGATGCATAATCAAGATCTTGTCAGCGACATGTTTCACGATCTCCGCCGAATGAGAGATGAAAATGAACGAAATACCCATATCTTGTTGCAAATCCAGAATCAAATTGATGATTTGCGCACGAATTGAGGGGTCTAATGCGACGAATGCTTCATCGGCAACGATGATTTGCGGCTCAAGAATAATAGCTCGGGCAATACACACGCGTTGTTGTTGGCCACTGGAGAGCATATGTGGGTAAAAATTGAAATGTTCCGGCAATAAGCCAACTTGGCGCAAGGTCGCTATAACTTTTTGCTGCTGTTCCTGCGGGTCTAGCGCGGTATTAAAGCGCAACGGTTCAAGGAGTTGTTGGCCAATACTGGTTTGCGGGTTGAGCGAACGCAAACTGTCTTGAAAAATCATGCGAATGTGCTGACAGCGTTGGCGGTAATTATGCGGTTCAAGCACATCGCCGCGCAGCAGCACTTGGCCGCTAGATGGAACTTCAACGCCGGCAATGATCTTTGCTAAGGTTGACTTTCCTGAGCCGGTTTCGCCCATGATGGCGAGCGTTTCGCCGGCTTGTAAGGCAAAGCTAATAGGCTCTAAAGCCAGCGTGCGACGACCTCGAAACCAGCCCGTTTTGTGGTAATACGACTTACTGACTTGCTGAATTTGCAACAATGGCTCAGTCATAATTCTTCACCTCAATGAGCGGGTAATGACAAGCAAACTGGTGCTGTTTCAACTTACGTAACCGCGGTGTATCAATACAGGCTCGCCGCGCGTGTTGACAACGGGGGCCTAAACGACAGCCAATCGGTAAATTAGCCATGGTTGGAATAGAACCGCCTAAGGTCGGCAAGCGTGTTTTTACCGGGGTATTGTGATTCGCCAAACTCATGCTTAGCATTGCTTCGGTATAGGGATGCAGCGGCTGTTCAAGCAGTTGCTGTGGGGTGCCAACTTCCATCAACTGGCCGCAGTACACCATGCTGATGCGTTTGGTTTCCGGCATGATGGCGGTGAGATCTTGAGTGATCATTAATACCGACATGCCTTGGCTGGCATTGAGCTTACTCAGAAGTCGATAAATTTGGCTGCGGGTTTGTGGTTCCATAGCGGTGGTGGGCTCATCGGCAATCAGCAGCTTTGGATTATGCGCAATAGCCATGGCAATACTGACTTTTTGCGCCACTCCGTCAGAAAGCTCAAATGGGTACGCCCGCATCACCGCATCATGATCTTTAATACCAACCCGGTGCAACAGGCGTTCGGCACGGGTTTTACGGTCGGCGCGGCGGCGTAAATAGAGCCCTTTCAGTTCACCGCTGGGAATGCATTCTTGCAGCTGCGCGCCAATGCTGGCATTGGGGTCTAAGTAACTGCCTGGGTTCTGAAAAATCATCGCCATATCGCGCCCAGTCACCACCCGACGTTGTTCCGGGTTCAGTGCCAGTAGGTCATAGTGGCGCCACCACAGTCGGTCTGCGGTAAGGCGCCAGCGCGGGTTAATAAAGCCCAAAATAGCTTTAGCTAGCAGACTTTTGCCGGAGCCAGATTCACCCACCAGGGTATGGATCTCACCCTCGGCGATTTGCAAACTGAGTTTATCGACTAAGCGGATGGGGCCATTATCGCCGTCAATTTCGATGGTGAGGTTGCGAATATCAAGAATATTCATGCTGAGCGCACCCGTTCTTGAATAGCGGCGCGAATACTATCGCCCAGCACGTTGATGGAGAGCAAGGTTAGGAATAGCGCAAAACCGGGCAAAATCATGGTCCAGGGTGATAAATACACGTGCTCTAAGCTGCGTGCCAACATGGTGCCCCATTCGGGAGCTGGAGCTTGCACGCCAAGGCCCAGAAAGCCCAGAGCGGCAATATCAAAGATAGCGGTAGAAAGTGCTAGGGTGACCTGCATCACCAATGGCGCGGTGATGTTAGGGAATATCACCCGGGTCAGAATATACCAGCGTGAACAGCCATTAAGCCGCGATGCCATGACATAATCTTGATAGCGCTCGTCATAAATGGCGCTGTGCACGCTGTGAATAAACTGCGGTATCAGCACCACGACAATAGCTAGCATGACGTTTTGCAGGGCGGGGCCAAGAATAGCGATCACCAACAACGCGAGAAGCAGCGATGGGATGGAGTTGATAACGTCGAGAAAATGATTCAGTGCTGAGGACTGCACCCCGCGACTCATACCTGCCCAGGCTCCAATTGGAATACCAATTAAGGCAGCAATGACCACCGCTAGCAGCGGGTAGCCTAAGCTATAGACTGAGCCCGCCATGATCCGCGAGAGCAGGTCACGGCCTAAGTCATCGGTGCCAAACAAAAAGCGGATTTGACCTTGCTCGTGCCACGATGGCGGCTGCGATATAGAGTCGGCAAATTGCTGGTCAGGGCTAAAGGGCGTCAGCCATGCTGAGCACACCATCATCAACAGCAGCAAGGCGAGGGTGTACAGTGCCGCCAAGGCAAACGGATTGGCACTCATGTGCAGCCAAATTTGCTGCAACGGTGAGGGTTCGCGCTGTTGGTAATAGATACTAGCGTTCGGCATACAATTCCTTGCGTACTTGCGGATAGCGCCAAGCGTGATACAACTCAACCGCTACATTGACCAACAAAATCAACGCGGCAAGGGTAAATAAGCCGCCAAGCATCACCGGATAATCGCGTTCATAAATACTTTTAATCAATGAACTACCAATACCCGGCCAATTGAAGATGGTTTCAATAATAATGATATTGCTCATCAGCAAGCTAAATTGTAAGCCCAGCTGCCGCACGATCACTTGCATGGCATTTGGCATAACGTGCTTGACCATGATGCGGCTCTCGCTTAAGCCACGTGAACGCGCCGCGCGCAGATAGTTTTGCTGCAACACATCTAAGGTGGCGTTACGGGTAATGCGGATCAGCATAGTCAGCGGAATACTTGAAAGCACCAGCACCGGCAGCCACAAATGCTGGAGAGCATCTTTGAGGGCGGCGCCGCGATAAGGTGAATCGCTGAGGAGAATGTCAATGATCACTGAACCAGTCACCGGTGTGATGTTAAATAATGGATTTAGCTGCCCTGAGATCGGCGCCCAGCCTAATTTGACCGCAAACAGTAACAGTGCCAATTGCGCTAACCAAAAGGCCGGAATGGAGTAGGCACTCAGCGATACGCCCATGATCACGCGGTCAAGCGGACCGCGTTGCTGCACCGCTGCATACATTCCCATCGGCACACCAATGACCAGTGAGAGCGTCATTGCCATGATAGTGAGTTCTAGGGTGGCACCTAACTGCGGCATGATGTCGGCGAACACCCCACGTTGGGTGACCAGCGATTGGCCCCAATCACCATGCAACAGGTGGAGAAAAAATTGCCAGTACTGGCTCAGCCAAGACTGTGACATAGCGTAATGTTGCTGAGCTTGTTGGTAAGCCACGCCATCGCTTTGCCGAATACCGCTCATATTGGTGAGGGTATCGCCAGGGAACAGATGGTGCAGCACGAACATCAGCAACGTGAGTAGCCATAGGGTGATCAGTAATAACAGCAAACGCCGGATGCTGTAGCGGATCATGGTTGTCCTCCGCGTTCGGAAACCGGCAAAATACGCCGCGCATGGCGGAAGCTAATAGCGCCATAAGGGGGCAGTTCAACCCCGCTGATATCGGTGCGGTGTGCTTGAAACCGCAGCGAATTGGCGATCGGCATCAGCGGTGCTTGTTGCAGAGCGTAGGTTTCAACGGCTTGGTACAATTGCGCGCGGTTATCAGCCACGGTTTCTGCCAACGCTTGTTCCAACAGTTGGTCAAAGTTGGGGTCACACCAATTGGTGCGGT
>CAYXGO010000090.1:0-7094 GCA_964464575.1 uncultured Pseudomonas sp.
ATTGCGTTAAATCAAACCGAGTGGTGGGAACGTTTGACGATGGATCAAAAGTTTGGCGTGAATCAGCTGCAAAAGTTCGGCTACGACTTAGCTTTTATCCGCAATCATCCCAAAGGCGCTATCGCGGTAGTTCGTCGTGGCGTTGAATTTGCTACCGTCAATAGCGAAGGCGATGTCGATTTAAATCCGGATATTGTCATTCGCGATTAATCGCCTGTTAGCGTTGAAGACCGGCTCGTAACTGCTGTAATACAGCGTCGGTATTTGGCGTTAAGCCATGATGCCACAAGGCAAAACTCACCGCCGCTTGCTCCACTAACATACCCAGCCCATCAACACGGTGCTGCGCACCAGCAGCCGCTGCCTGCTGCAACAAGGGCGTCGGTTGCGCGCCATAATTCATATCGTAGACCAACGCGGTGGCGGCTAAGCACTCCGTCGCTATCGCCAGGTTCTGACCGCTCCAAGCCGCACTGGTGGCGTTGATGAGTACGGCTTGGTGACACTGCTGCGGTGTCATGTCGGATAGTGCCAACGCGGTCAGTTGCCCCGGGTAACTCGGGTTGAATTGTGCGACTAGCTGCTGCGCGCTAGCGAGCGTCCGATTGGCAATTACAATACTGCTGACTCCTGCTTGTAATAACGGTGCGATCACCCCACGTGCTGCACCACCAGCACCTAACAACACCACCTGCGCAGCGGTTAAATCGCCATACTGACGATGCAGATCAGCCACCAGCCCCACGCCATCGGTGTTATCTCCAAACAGCTGACCGTGTTCGCGCAGTTGCAGGGTATTGACCGCGGCGGCGGCTTGCGCACGCGGAGATAACTGACTACAGAGCGCCAGCGCCGCTTGTTTAAATGGCACGGTGACATTAGCACCAGTACCGCCGTGACGAAAAAACTCGCTAACAGTGCGGGCAAATGTAGCCGGCGATGATAAACTGCGGGTATAACGCAATTCGCACCCGAATTGTTGGGCGAACAAGTGGTGAATCTGCGGCGAAAGACTATGTGCCACCGGGTTCCCAATTACCGTAAACAATGCCATGTTTGAGTTTCTCAAAAAATCCAAGTGTCCCGCTACGGCAGCGTCAGCCAGTCGCGCGGGCGCAAGTAGTTGTCATACAGATCGGCTTCAGCGCTTCCTGCCTGCGGCTGATAGCCATACTCCCAGCGCGCCAGCGGTGGCATCGACATCAAGATAGATTCGGTGCGCCCGCCGGTTTGTAAGCCAAACAAGGTGCCACGGTCCCAGACCAAATTAAACTCCACATAACGACCGCGCCGATACAATTGGAACTGCCGCTCACGCTCGCCGTAGGGAGTATTTTTGCGGCGCTCAATGATCGGTAAATACGCCTCTAAATAGGCATCGCCGACGGCGCGCATAATGGCAAAGCATTGCTCAAAGCCACGCTCGTTCAAGTCATCAAAAAATAGCCCACCGACACCGCGCGTCTCGTTGCGGTGTTTGAGCCAAAAATACTCATCGCACCATTTTTTATAAGCCGGATACAGCTCCTGACCAAAAGGGTCGAGCGCCGCTTTAGCCACTTGGTGCCAATGCTTTACGTCATCCATGAAGGGATAAAACGGCGTTAAATCAAAGCCACCACCGAACCACCAGACCGGCTCAGCATCAGCCTTTTCGGCGATAAAAAAACGCACATTGGCATGACTGGTCGGGATATACGGATTGTGCGGATGTTGCACCAAACTCACTCCGCAAGCATTGAAGCTGCGCCCTGCCAGCTCCGGCCGATGGGCGGTGGCAGAGGCCGGCATATGTTCGCCGAATACATGGGAATAGCCCACCCCACCTTGTTCTAGTACCGCACCATCACGCAGTACTCGCGAGCGCCCACCGCCACCACCAGGGCGCTGCCAGCTTTCTTCAGCAAAACGCGCGCCGCCGTCAGCTTGCTCAAGCCCAGCACAAATTCGGTCTTGCAGTGCGGTCAGGTACGCATTTACTTGCTCTAACATCTGGTGTTGCATGATTACTCTCGAATGATTCGTTGTGATATAGGGTCGATAATTCGACTGGGGCGCTCGGCGCCACCGGTTGGCTGCTGCATGATCCAACCCAGCTCGTCGGCAAATTGCTCCGCAACCGCTGCTGCGTCACGCAATGCTGGCTCACCACTGCGGTTGGCACTGGTTGAGACAATTGCGCTACCGAGTGCTTTGCAGAGCTGTCGCGCGGGTTCAAACGCGGTGATACGCACCGCTATTTGGTCATGGGCGCCGCGCAGCGCTTCCGGTACGCTGGCTGCAGCGGGTAATAGCTGGGTGACAAAACCGGGCCACTGCGAAAAAATAGCAAAGCGCAACTGCTGTGGAATAGCGCGGTCATCCACGAACGGGAGTAACTGGCTGTAGTCTGCCGCTAATAAAATCAGCCCTTTATCTTGTGGCCGCTGCTTAATCGCCAACAATTTTTGTAAGGCGTCTAGATTACGAGGGTCGCAGCCAAAACCGAACACCGCCTCGGTGGGATAGGCCAAAAGCTGACCTTGCCGAAAGGCCTCGCGTGCTGCTTGAAAATCGTCTGTCATCACTGGCGTTCACTAACTCACGGTTGATTTGTAATCACATTCAGGTTGCGCGCAAATGAGCCGCTCACCGTTGCTGGAACGCTTCTTCAACAACAGGGCAAAACCACATTTGGGGCACGCTTCCGCCACTGGCGGCAGATTAACCGAAAAACGGCAATGAGGGTATTGGTCGCAGGCATAAAATGAGTTACCAAAGCGACTGGTCTTTTGCACTAATTTGCCGTGTTGGCAGGTTGGACAGGACACGTCAGTGCCGGGGTCAAAATCGGCGGCGGTCATATAATCACAGTCAGGATAGCCACTACAGCCGACAAATAGGCCGTAGCGGCCCTTTTTCAATTGCAGTTCTCGCTGACACCGGGGGCATGGCACGCCCAGTGGCTGTGGCTCCAGAAACGTATCGTTGCTCATTTAATGCAACAGACCTTCCGCCTGTTCAAACAACAACCCTTCCATTTGATCATAAGCCGCTTCGTGGCCTGGCACATTGAATAGTACCATCAGTACCACCCACTTCAGATCATCCAGAGAGAATTGCTGTGTGTCGAGTTCCATCACCCGGTCAACCACCATTTCACGGGTCGAGAAATCGAGCACCCCGAGATTCTCGAGATACATTAAAAAGCCCCGACTATCGACGTCTAAACGCGCCGTTTCTTCGGCTGTGTAAACACGCGTAGCGCTGTTTGGAGAACGATTTAAGTAGGGTTTGGTTTGGCACTCTTGTAATTCTGTTAGCCGCTCCAACCACACCAAAGCTTTATGAATTTCTTGACGGTGAAAACCTGCCCGCGTCAATTCATCCGTAAGCTCGTCATGGTCTACCACTACTTCCATTTCAGAATGGATATAGTTCTCAAACAGGTACATGAGGATATCAAACATCGTTAGCGCCTCCCCATTTTTATGTAACCACCGGCCACTGAGGTAACTACCCCCGCCAGTTCCAACAATACCAACTGCTCAGTAACAATAGCGACCGGTAGTCCGCTACGTGCCACGATAGTATCTAATGCGGTGACCTCAGTTCCCACATTAGCCAACAAAACAGGGTTTGCCAAGCATTCTGCTGATTTATTTTGTGACGCTTCAGTGACATCCGGCGGGCTAATCTGCAAACCAAGATCAGCGATGATATCGCCAACCTGTGTTACCAGCTGAGCGCCTTGCTGTAAAAGCTGTAAGCAGCCCGCCATACCGACATCCCAAATTGACCCAGGTAAGGCCCACAAGCGCTTGTTTTGCTCCAGTGCCAAGCGTGCGGTATTGAGTGTGCCGCTTTGCCGTTTGGCTTCAATCACCAGTACCCCTTCGCTGAGTCCACTTAAGATACGGTTACGCCGCGGAAAATGATCGGCCCGCGCACGTGTGCCTGGGGTGAACTCGGTGACCAGCGCCCCAGCTTGGGCAATTTGCTGCTGGAGTTGGCGGTTCCGCGCGGGGTAGTAACAATCCGCACCCGTGCCGAGCACAGCCAGTGTGCGTCCATGCTGAAGCGCACTGCGATGAGCCGCAGCATCTATACCAGTGGCTAAGCCACTACTCACGACAATGCCTGCACTGGCAAGTGCGGCGGCAAAATGGGCTGCACTGTGCTGACCCACTGGGCTGGCATTACGACTACCGACTAAAGCTACCTGTGGCTGAGTGAGCAAACTGCGGTCACCGTGCACAAACAACATGGGTGGCGGTGCGGCAATATGGCGCAACGCTTCAGGGTAATCGGGATGATACCAATGCACTAAATGCTGCTGAGGCTGCTCAAGCCAAGCCAGGCAGCGGTTCAGCTCACGTTGGTCAATATCGACTGCGGGTAATTGCTGCTGAGCCTGGGCCAAGCTACTACAGCGCATGGCGTGATGACGATTGCGGGCGGGACTGCGCTGCAATTGCAGCAGCGCGGTAAGAGTATCAGCATCCATGCTGAACCACCTTAGGCGCGTTTAGCGCGAATGATTGAGATATTTTGGTACGAAATAATCACCTACTTGCAGCCATTCTTCAGCGTCGACCACCATGGCGTAACTGACATTGGCATCTACTTTCAACACCATTAGTTCGGCGGTGACCGCCGCAGGTAAGCGTGTGGTATCACGCCAAAAACGTGATAAATCATCGGCGGGGTCATAATAATTAACCGCTTTCGGCTGATCACCACCGGTAAACACTTCAACACCGGCACGCACAGCTTGGTACATTTGACCAATTTTGACGCCACTGCTGCTGCCATAGGGTAATAATACGATATCGTACAAACCTTGCTGCTTACGCTCATTGAGGGCGGCGGCAATATAGCCAGTCAGCGGCTGCCCTGAGGTGATTTCAATACGCTCAGGCAATACCGGATCATCGCCCTCCAGCAATACATCACCAAGTTTTACTTCACGTTGTAAATGGCTCAGTGTGCCTTCTACTAAGTCACCGAAATTAACCGATAATTCAGCTTTCGCCACATACCGCAATAAGGTGTTGTCGCCCACCTGCGCCACCGGTGTGTAGACCCGATAGCTACCAAAGGCTGGTTTGCCGCTGACATACACAGGCGCCATACCGTTCACGCGAGATGCTTTACGGTTATCCCCCATGATCTGCGGCAGGCCCTCGAGTTGCTCACTGGCTATGACCCGATGGTCAATCATAAAGGGTTGCAGCCATTCGCCCGGGAACCATGGAATAGCATCACCTTTCGCCGCTACTTGACCTTCTGGCAAAAGCACCTGCTGACTCTTGCGCGTAAGCCGCGGTTTGCCATCCACCCAAATCAAGGCGAGTCGGTCGCCCGGATAGATCAAATGGGGATTGGCAATATCCTCATTGAGTTGCCACAATTCCGGCCATAACCACGGGTCGTTGAGAAATATTTCAGATATAGCCCACAGTGTATCGCCTTTCTTGACCACGTACTGTTGCGGGGCATCAGCGCGCAAACGCAGCACATCGCCCTCATTGGCCAGTGCCAGCGGGGTGCTGGTGATAGCCAGTGCGAATAACGCTAAACAAAGCAGTCGCCCGATTTTCATGTTGAGCTCCATTGTAAAACCGTGTGTTCAGCCACAAATTACGTTAAAATTGGCCAAGATGAAACTAGTGAATGACAGCTTATGAGTAAATTAACCATTTTAAAATACCCTGATCCGCGTTTACGCACCGTGGCGAAACCCATTGCGGAAGTCACCGACGCTGTGCGTAAGCAAATCGATGACATGTTCGAAACCATGTATGAGTCCAATGGGGTGGGGCTAGCGGCAACCCAGGTCGATTACCACTGGCGCTTATTCGTTGCTGACTGCAGCAATGATCAGAACGAGCCCTTGGTATTTATTAACCCTGAGATTACCGAAAAAGACGGTTTATTCGGCAACGAAGAAGGCTGTCTGTCGTTTCCAGGAGTGTATACCAAGGTTGAACGCGCTGGCACGGTGACCGTATCGGCGTTAGATCGCAACGGCGAGCGCTTCTCCTTGACCGCCGATGGCTTACTGGCAATCTGCATTCAGCACGAGCTTGACCATTTAAATGGCGTGTTGTTTGTCGATTATCTGTCGCCGTTGAAACGTGACCGTATTCGTAAAAAGTTAGAAAAAGACTACAAACTGGGAGTCAGTTAAGCCCATGCGGGTTATTTTTGCCGGCACCCCCGACTTCGCTGCACGCCATCTGCAAGCCCTGATTGATAGCGCCGACTTCGATATTGTCGCGGTGTACACCCAACCTGACCGACCGGCTGGGCGCGGGCAAAAACTGCAGCCATCGGCCGTCAAACAGCTGGCGCAACAGCATGGTTTAGCCGTTGAGCAGCCGCCGAGCTTAAAGACCGCCAGCGCCCAGCAACAACTTGCACAGTACCAAGCGGATGTAATGGTGGTGGTGGCTTATGGCCTGATGCTACCGCAAGTGGTGCTCGATATGCCACGCTATGGCTGTATCAATGTGCACGGTTCGTTATTACCGCGCTGGCGCGGTGCCGCACCGATTCAACGGGCGTTGTGGGCCGGCGATAGCGACACCGGCGTGGCCATCATGGCCATGGAATTAGGCCTCGATAGCGGCCCAGTGCTCGCCACCGCGCGCTTAGCCATTAGTCCTGACGATACCTCAGCAAGCCTGTACGATAAGCTCGCCGAGCTGGGCCCACAGGCGTTACTGGATTGTTTGCGTCAACTACCAAGCAAACTGAAGCAGGCGCAGCCACAAGACCCCAGTACCGTGACCTACGCGCACAAACTCAGTAAAGAAGAAGCGCAACTCGACTGGCAACAACCTGCGACAGTACTTGAACGTTGGGTGCGAGCGTTTAATCCTTGGCCAATTTGCTGGTTCATCGCCAACAACGGTGAGGTGGTCAAAGTGTGGCGGAGTAGCGCTGAAACCAGCACCAGCTCAGCATCACCTGGGACTATTCTAAGCGCCGATAAACACGGTATTGTGATACAAACCAGCGCTGGCGCCTTGCGCTTATTGGAATTACAACCAGCCGGGAAAAAGCCATTGAGCGCGGCGGATTTTCTAAACGGCCGCAGCGATTGGCTC
>CAYXGO010000091.1:0-6970 GCA_964464575.1 uncultured Pseudomonas sp.
ACGCCGATCAACGCGACGAATTTGCCCTAAGCGCGGTTGTTTGGTCAACGTGGCAACACTGCGTAAGGTGACCACGCGCTCGCCCAGCTGGGTAATGGGTATATCCAACAGGGCTTCGAGCGAGTATTCCAGCTCTTTATCAAAGGCAATGCGCATTTGAATTTCGCCATTTGGGTCACCGCGAAACGAGCGTAAACGCTGACCGCGTAGGGCAGTGCTCAAGGCTTGAGCAACCGCACTTGAACTCAAACCAAGGCGATGAATACGCTCCCGATCCAGTTGCACCAGCAGCTCGAACTGGCCTGCATCCATTTCTGTTTGCACATCGGTTAAGCCGTCAATGGCGCTTAGCTTAGGTAACAAGTCGGTGGCTAGTTGTTGCAGGGTATCGGTGGAGTTACCACTCAAAGTCACCCGCACGCCGTTACCGTTACCACCGCCAAAGCCAAACTGAGGTGCGCTGCGTAACATTTTTGGAAACTGCTCGCGCATACGGTCCATCAGCGCCGATAGTTTTTCCGGCCGCTCTGGTTTCAGTAACAGTGTTGAAATGGCGTAATTGGGTGTGTAATAGCTGTAGACCGCATCAATATAAAAGCTCTCTTGGTTGGCGTATAAAAACGCCTCCATTTGGCTCACTTCTTCTTCAACCTCAGCCAAACTATATTGGGTGTGGAGGTTATAACTGACAAACAGTCGATCATTGAAGCCCTGTGGTTCTTGGTCGCCACTGACACCAGCAAAAGGAATGATAATACTTAGCAAAATCAACACTGAGAATAACCCAGTCCAACGCGGATGCTGATAGCTCCAGGTTAAACTACGTTGGTACCACGATAGCTTTTTCTGCGCTGCCGTTTGCTCTGGTTTGGCTTTCACCGCTGGCATAAAGCGACTAGTCAGCAGTGGTATCAGCGTTTGCGCAATCAGTAACGAGGCCAGCAGCGATAAACAGATAGCAATGGCGGTGTGCTCAAGAAAGATAGTTACATCAATTTTTTTCCCGAAGATATTCGGTAAAAACACGATGGCCGTGGTGAGGGTGCCGGCTATAACCGCCAGTGACACATTGCCGACCCCAAGGATAGTAGCTTGTTTGGTATCGGCGCCACGCTCTTGCTCGTGCAAAATACTCTCGGTAATCACCACCGCGTTATCAACCAGCATACCAATGGCGAGCATCAGTCCCATCAGCGATAGAACATTCAATGAGTAACCTAAAAAGTACATGCCACCAAGCGCAATGCAAATAGCAATCGGCACCGACAGTACCACGATAAGGGTGGTGACTAAATTGCGAATAAAGGCATATAACACAATAAACGACAGCATTGCTCCAATAAGCCCAGCCATGACCAAATCGCTGAGCGATGTGGTTACGCCATCAGCAGTATCATCCATGATGTACAAATTAATGCCATTAAATTGTGGATCGTTACGGATCTCTTCAATCACCGTCATCACTCGTGCCGAGACCTCGACCAAATTGGCACTGGATTCTTTAAATACTTCCATACCAATGGCATAGCGTTGATCGAGGTGACGACCATCGTTTTTACGCGGCATTTCACGGCCAATGGTGGCGATGTCAGAGAGCTTTAACCCAGCGCGAATAGGCAACTGACCAATGTCGTATTCGTTACGAAATTCACCAATGGGATTGACCAAAATTCGTTCAAAGTCGTTTTCGAGATAGCCGGCGGTCAACTCAAAGTTGGCTTGCTGCTATAGCCGCGTTACCGTCGCTGCGGATAAGTTATGCGCCAACAAGGCTTGCTGATCAAGGCGAATAACGATTTGTTGTGGTTGTACGCCGTATAACGTCACCCGTGATACGCCATCAACGCGTTCAATCGGTTTACGCAGGCTACGGTCGAGCAAATCATAGGCATTGCTCAAGTCGCGTTGCGATGAAATACGCAGCTGAAATACCGGCATATCTTCGGTGTTGAATTGCAGCACTTGAATACGCTCAATATCATCGGGCAACAAATGTTTGATGGCATCGACCTTTTCACGGGCCTCAATGCTTTTGGCATTGATGTCTTGATCCCAATCAAATTGCAGCAACACCTGTGCTTGCTCTGAGCTTGACCATGAGCGCATACGTTCCACATTGCTCATGGTCGCTAACGCTTCCTCCAGCGGACGTGTCAGCAAGCGTTCCACTTCAGCTGGGGTCGAGTTAGGGTAGGGCACGGTCACGACAATTTCTGGGATCTCAATACCGGGGAATTTTTCCAGCGGTAATAGTCGTTAACTGATCGCCCCGAGCAGTACAATCGAGACAAAGATCATGCAGGTGGTTACCGGCCGGCGTAATGCCCAGCGCGCTAAACTTGAACCGATTTCGGCGGCAGTCATCATGCGTTTGGCTCCACAACAACGACCTGTTTACGATCAACCAACGCATACAAGCACGGGATAAACAGCAAGGTCAGTAAGGTTGAGAACAGTAGGCCGGCAATCACGCTAATGGCCATTGGAGCGCGAATCTCCGCACCTTCGCCTAAACCGAGGGCCAATGGCATCAGTCCCAATACGGTGGTCAACATGGTCATGAGGATAGGGCGTAAGCGTTGCTGCGCGGCATCACGCACCGCGGCAACACGGTCTAAGCCGGCGGCGCGCAACTGATTGATAAGGTCGACCAACACAATCGCGTTGTTCACCACAATGCCGGCCAACATGATCAAGCCAATAAAGACAATGATACTGAGCTCGGTTCCCATCAGTTATAAGCCAAGACTAGAGCCTGCGCCGGCTAATGGCACACAACGGAGAATGAACAGCGGGTGCAGCAGTGACTCAAATTGCGATGCCATGACCAAATATACCAAGAATACCGCCAGCACGAGAGCAAACTGCAGTGAGCGGAATGATTGCTGCATTTCTTCATTTTGCCCCGCCACATGGGCGCTGATGGTCATGGGTAATTGCGTTTGTGCGACAATCTGTTGTGCTTCAGCGACCGCCGCGCCAAGATCTCCAAAGGCTAAGTTGGCTTCAACCAGCGCGGTACGTTGCTGATCGACGCGGGTGATTTCGCTTGGCCCGACGATAGCGGTGACATCAGCAACTGCTGATAGAGGAATTTCCCGCTCAGCACCGGGGTTGATGATCAATTGCCGAAGATCTTGCAGTGAATCGCGGTCAGCCTGTTCGCTGCGCACCAAGATATCAATCTTACGGTCAGCCAAGCTAAATTGACTGGCCACGCGACCACCAATTTTGGTCGCCAGTAATTCACTGACTTCGGCACTGGTGAGACCATATTGCGCGAGACGCTGATGATCAAAGGCTACGGCCAGTTCAGGTTGGCCATCGGTCATATTCACCCGAATATCGGTGAAGCGCTCACGACCAGCAAACTGCTGGGCTAATTGCTCAGCTGCTTGCTGTAACAAAGTCAGGTCATAACCAATAATTTCTACGGTGATGGGGCTGCTAAAGCTGAACAGTTCCGGCCGGCCTAATTTAACCATCAGCCCAGGAATACGGTCAGTGTGTTGGCGTAACCGCTGCTGCACCCATTGTTCATCGGCGGCACTGGCACTGCTGGCCATCACAACATTGAAGCGCCCCCACTGATTACCACTTTGCCCCGGCGCGGCATTCAATAAGCTACCGGTGCCGGCGACACTATAATAGCGGCTAACCAGCGCAGTTAATTGCGAGTCACCGGCAATAGTCGCTGCCAGCCCTGCCAGTACTTGGTCGGTTTCGGTGATGGTTGCGCCGGGTTGTAGTTCAACTTCCACATAGAACTCGCCTTGTGCCATGCTCGGTAACAAGGCGACCGGTAGTTGCGGTAGCAACGCATAACAGGCGGTAGCTGTCAGCAGAATAATGGCCAAGGTTGCTTTGGCATGTTGTAAAGCCCATTCAAGTAACCGTTGGTAGCCACCGGCGATGCCCTGATAGCCCCAGTTGAAGGCGCCCAACAGGGGCTTGGTAATGAGCCCAAATAGCTTACCGAGGGCGCGCCATACTAGCGTCAATACCGTGACTATGGCAAATGGTAGCCAGCGAAATAATAACCGCCCCGGGAATGCCAATACATGCTGCCACCAGCGGCTTGGGGCTGGTTTTACCGGTGGTAAAAATGGATCAGCAGCGGTGGTGTTGGTTTTGCTGCGCGACAGCATTGGGATCAAGCTAAGCGCCACCAGTAATGAGGCAGCTAATGAGAAGGTTACGGTCAGCGCTTGATCGCGAAACAGTTGTCCGGCTATGCCTTCAACAAATACCAGCGGGAAAAACACCGCCATAGTCGTTAAGGTTGAGGCGGTAATTGCACCCGATACCTCGCTGGCGCCCTTCTCGGCAGCGGCGCTTCCATCATCGCTATCGGCTTGATGGCGGGCAATGTTTTCTAGTACCACAATGGCATTATCCACTAGCATACCAACGGCCAGTGCAATGCCACCTAATGACATCATGTTGAGTGATACTTGATAACCATGCATCAAGTTAAAAGTAGCAATAATCGAAATCGGAATAGCTAATGAAATAATGACTGTTGGCCAAAGGCGTTGTAAAAACAGATAAATGATCACCATGGCGAGCGCGCCGCCGATTAGAGCAGCATCGCGCACCTCGGCAATAGCGGCGCTAATAAACACTGCTTGGTCATAAATCGGCTTGATCTCGTACTCGGCGGGAATCAATTTGGCCTGTTGTAATTGCGCTAAGTGCGCTTGTACGGCTTTCGACACCGCTACAGTATTTGCATCACCCTCTTTATAAAGTGATACTTCTACCGCCTCTAAGCCAGCCACACGGCTAATTGAATCGCGCTCTTTGAAACTATTACTGACGGTAGCGATATCGCGCAGCAGCACCGGCCGCTCATTGCGTGAGGTGATATAAATTGCGCGCATATCGTCGAGATTCTGAAATTGATTGAGGGTACGCACTAGATACTCAGCGCGTTCAGACTCAATACGACCGCCCGATAAGTTGATATTTTCTTCACGCAAGCGGGAAATGATCAAACTCATGGGGATTTGCAATTGACTGGCACGTTGTTCGTTCACCAGCACTTGAATTTCGTCTTCTAAACCGCCACCTAGGCGTACAGAAGCCACACCCTCAACACCCTCTAATTGGCGTTTTAAATCTTCTTCGGCGTAGGTCCGCAGGCGCTTCAGGCGTTCGATACTGACGTTATCGTCAGCCGCTTTCAGCCCAAGCGCGAGGCGATACACGGGCTCTTCAGCTGGGTTAAAGCGCAATAGCGTGGGCTTTTCGATGTCCAGTGGCAAATTCACCAGGTCGAGCTTTTCACGCACGTCGAGGCTGGCCATATCCATATTGGTGCCCCACGAAAATTCCAGAACCACGTCGCTTTGCCCCGCGCGTGATACCGATTCAATGCGGCGTATGCCTTTTACAGTGCCCAGATTTTCCTCAATAGGCTTGCTAATCAGCTGCTCAACTTCACTCGGCGCACCACCTGGGTAGTCGGTGCGCACGGTGAGGGTGGGATAGGCCAAATCGGGCAGTAAGGTCACTGGAATACGGCCTAATGCGACTAACCCAAATAACAGCACTGCAAGGGTTATCATCGAGATGGTGACAGGGCGGCGCACCGCCAAACGAACTAAGCTCATGATTGTTGCTCGCTGCGGATGACCTCAACTAAGGCGGCATCTTTTAAATTAGCTTGACCATTGACCACAATTTGGTCACCAAGCTTGATGCCTTCGGTAATTTCAATGCGTTGTTCATCTTCAAAACCAATTTTCACGTCTACTTTGTGGGCAACACCTTCAGCATCTACGGTAAATACGCTGTACTGGTTATCCAAGCTAATCACCGCATAACGTGGCAAGGTGATGGTGTTGTCACGGGTGGCGTAGTTGAGATTGACGTGAGCAAACATGCCTGGTTTCAACAGGTTGTCGCTATTGTTAACAGTCAGTACCACACGGAAGGTACCCGACTGAGTGTCTACCACCGGGCTAACGCGGGCTACCGTCGCTTCGATACTTTGATTGGGGTAGGCACTAACGCGTAATTGCGCAGTTTGCCCCACGGCAATATTTTGCAGCTCACGCTCTGGCAAGTAGACGTTGCCTTGTAGGGCATCGCTGGCAACGATATGAAACAGTTTCGCGCTCTCATACTGCTTTACTAGGTTGCCAAGTTTGACGTAGCGTTTTGAAACGAAGCCACTAATCGGTGCACGAATTTCAGTTTCTGCTAAATTCAAGGCCGCCATATCGTAGCGGGCTTGCAGTAAATCCACTTGATAGCGCAGTTTGTCGTAGGCATCTGCGCTAATCATGTCGCGCTCAGCCATATCTTTCACGCGTTTCAATTCTTGTTGCACGCTGCTCAGCTCGGCCTGTGCTTGCGCGGATTGAATGCGATATTCGTGGTCACGTACCCGAGCAAGTAGTTGACCTTGCTGCACAAAGTCACCTTCTTCGACCAGAATTTCTTCAATCAAACCGTTGGCTTTGCTGACCACATCGGTTTCGGCGATGGCTTCAAGCGTGGCGGTGGTTTTGAAGCTAGCGGTAATGGAGCTATTACCCACCAACTGTGTTGCCACTGGAATACGGGCAACGCTTTCGGCTGTTTCCGTTTGATTGGAGGCGCCGGCTTGGCCGCAACCGTTTAGTAACAGACTAGAAGTCAGTAATAAAACGGCCAAACCGGCAGAAGGGTAACGGGTATTCACGGTAACTGTGTTCATGACTAAGGTCCTATTAGCAAACTGATTCATTGCATGGAGATATGCAGAACCCGTGCCAAGTTTATTTGGTGTTTTATAAATACAATTAAATATATGATTTTATTGTATTTATTAAATTTTCTCAGTTTAACTTTTGGGCGAGACAAAATCTGAGGTAGTAAAATACACCAACAATTGCGGCGTAAATTAGTCAATTTGCTTATTTAATTGTAACGCTTGGTGACGGGCACGCTCAGCCGCTTCACGGCGTTGCTGTTGTAACGC
>CAYXGO010000092.1:0-6925 GCA_964464575.1 uncultured Pseudomonas sp.
GGCTGGCAACCGTGGATGATCTCACCGGAGTGGCCAACCGCCGAGTATTTTTAGAGGCCTGTGAGCGGAGCTTTGCCGAGTTTTATCGCTATGATGTGCCGGTGTCGGTGGCGATTATTGATCTTGATTTTTTCAAGCAAGTGAATGACACCTACGGCCATGCGGCCGGTGATTTTGTGTTGCGCGAATTTTGCCGGATCTGTCAGCAACTATTGCGTGACATTGACTTACTCGGTCGCACCGGCGGCGAAGAATTTGGCGTATTGATGCCAGTGACGGATCAAGCCAATGGTCTCGCTGCTTTGGAGCGCATTCGCGAGGCCATAGCAGCGCAACCGCTGCACTGGAACGGTATTGATATTGCGGTCACTATTAGTGCCGGCGTGGCGCAGCTGCGTGACGACGACCCTGATGTGGCTCGTTGGTTGGCACGCACCGATGAAGCGCTTTATCGTGCAAAAAATGCCGGTCGCAATCGCTGCTTGCCGGCAAAATAGGTATACTAGCAGTATCGTTATTTGTTAGCTGCTAATGAGGCCGTCCGTTATGACCCAATTGACCATTCCCATGCCCGATGATCTGCACCTGCATTTTCGCGACGGCGACCTGTTAGCGGATACCGTACCCGCTACCGCGGCGGTGTTTAAGCGTGCGGTGGTGATGCCCAATCTAGTGCCACCGGTCACCCTCATTGAGCATGCCGATGCCTACCGCGAGCGTATTTTGCAGCATGCGCCTGCCGGCTTTGAACCGCTGATGACGTTGTACTTAACCCAGAGCACCACGGTTGAAACGGTGCGCGCAGCGGCCGCTCATCCGCACATCATTGGCTTTAAGTTGTACCCATCGGGCGCGACCACCAATTCAGATGCCGGTGTGACCAACATTGAAGGCTTGGATCACCTATTCGCGGTGATGGCAGAAACCCAGCTACCACTGCTGGTGCATGGTGAAGTAACCACTGCCGATATCGATATTTTCGACCGCGAAAAAGTCTTTATTGACCGCCATTTGCGGCCCTTATTGCAACGTCACCCACGGCTAAAATTGGTCCTTGAGCACATCACCACCGCCGATGCCGTTGATTTTGTGTTGTCGCAGGGTGATAACGTAGCCGCTACCATTACGCCACAGCATTTGTTGATGAATCGTAATGATTTGCTGGTGGGTGGCGTGCGCCCCCATAACTATTGTTTACCGATCTTAAAGCGCCGTGATCATCAATTAGCTCTGCGTCAGGCGGCCGTGAGTGGCAATAAAAAGTTCTTTCTAGGCACCGATTCAGCACCCCATGCGCAGTCACGTAAAGAGTCAGCCTGTGGTTGTGCGGGTTGTTATTCAGCACCGGCGGCACTGCCGCTTTATGCCGAATTTTTTGAACAAATGCAGGCGCTTGATAAATTAGCGGATTTTGCCAGTGGCTTTGGCGCAGATTTCTATGGGTTAGCGCGTAACCAGCAGCAGGTCACATTAACGCGGCAAGCATGGCGAGTGCCTGAGCTCGTCAGCACAGCGGTAGGTCCTATGGTTCCCTACTGGGCTGGGGAGCAATTACAGTGGCAAGTTGTTTAACATAATTATTACAATAGGCCTAACAATCTAACAGTACAAAAAGCCGCCCAAAGCGATAGCATCACGCGGCTGTTCTAGGCATACTAAGCCTATAATAAAAAGTATACCGATTTAGGGGCTCAACATTGTTGGATTTTTTGCGCAAACGCCAGCACAGTGACGTATTAATGACTATCTCGCTGCAAAGTGAGTCGGTCGGCTTGGCTGTGGCAAAACGTAATAATGATGTGATCGAATATATAGCTTCTGATACACAAGGCGTAGTGGCGAAAAACTACGCAGCTGCAATTCAACAACTTGTTAACAAATACAGCCGTTTTACCAAAGGTGATCCGGCGTTAGTGTTAGTTTTAGGTGCCTCGTTGTATCAGAGCGTGACCTTAGAGCGGCCTAAATTACCGGCTGAAGAAATCTCTGCGGGCTTGCGCTACAGCCTGCGCGACTTAGTGAATTTAGCCCCAGCCGATATTATCGCCGATTATTACGACCTGCCAGTGCAGCTACCGGGCCAAGATAAAATTGTTGCGGTGATCGCCGACCGTCAGCTGTTAGCACCGATACTCGAGTGCATTCACGACATCACCGATAATTTATTGGCTATCACCGCTGAAGAACAGGCCGTGGCACAGTTGTTTAACAGTCAATCGGACCCTGCGGTGGTGATGTATCAAGCCCCGGGTCAGGCGGCGTTGATGCAGGTGTATCGTGAGGGCGTGTTGCAGGTCAATCGCTCAGTGCGCACCTTAGATCGTATTAGCGAGCTGACCAGCGATGAAATCAGCATGGGTGGTCTGCAGCCTCTGAGTGTCGAAGTACAGCGTTCGGCTGACTACTTTGAACGCCAGTTGCGGCAACGTCCGGTGAAACAGGTGGTATTGGCATTTCATCACAATCAAAAGAATACCGTTGTAGAGCAATTGAAAAGCGATTTAGGTTTAGATGTGCGTTGGGCCAATTATCCGCTGTGGGCGCAAGAGTTGGCCAGCGGTGACTTCGCCGATTTCCCGTTGTTGGGTGGGGTCATACTCGGTTACGAATTGCAGGAGGTTGAAGCATGAAGCAATTTGCTAACCTCTATCTCGCTGAGCTGCGCCCAAACCGCGAGCGTCTAACGCTGAATTTCGCCGCGGGCGCCGTCGGTCTTACGGTGGTGGTGCTGGTACTGGTTACTTTGACCATGAACTGGCTGGTGGCCGGCAAGAAAAGTGACGTCAACACGCTGCAAGTGGAATTAACCCAGCTACAGACGCAGGTCAAAGAGCATCAAGATCTGCTCAATACCGCCTTGAATGATCCGCAGCTGCTTGGTGAGATCGCTGCAGTGGAACAGAAAGTTGCACAACAACAGCGGTTATTACAGCAGATGCTGCAAACCACCGCCGGCTCGCAAACTAGCTTTGCTGGCGTGATGTACGATATCGCTGCGGTTGATATTGATGATCTGTGGTTGCAAAGTATTAGCGTTAGCGATGGTCAACTGAGCTTGCGGGGCAGTAGTTTGAATCCAACCGTGCTGCCGATTTGGCTAAACAGTTTTAGTGATCAGCCGAATTTACGTGGCCGCCAATTTGGCGTGTTTGAATTACGTGCCGGCTCAGAGCAAGAGGTGTTGCAATTTACCGTGGGTAGCTTGAGTAACGGCGTGGCCAACACTGAGGTGCAACCATGAAGCAACAATGGCTGCAATGGCAAGCCGCATTCATGACGCTACCACAGCCGCGGCGGCGCTTTTGGCTGCTGCTCTCGGTTATTGTGGTGCTGTACCTCGGGGTGTGGATGTATCTGTTACCATTGCGCGATAGCTCCGTTGTAGCAGACCAGCAACAACGCCAGTTAACCGTGCAAATCAATGCCGCGCGGAATGAACTAGCCGGTATACAGCAACGCTTGCAGTCCAACCCCAAAGCGCCATTAGAGCGTCAGTTAGAGCAGCAGCAACAGCGCCTCACGCGGGTGACTGAGCAGTTAGCGAAAGAAACCCGCTACATTAGTGCAGCTGAAAATCGTGATCTTTTGCGGGCGCTATTGACTACTGCAGCTGGCGTTAAGGTGCGCTCGGCGCAAGCATTGCCGGTGGAGCAGGTGTATCGCGATCCGCAAGATACCAATACCGGTATTTACAAGCACCGTTTGCAGCTGGTTATCACCGGTAGTTATTTTGATATACATAATTATTTTGCAACGCTCGAGGGTTTGCCGTGGGCGTTTTATTGGCAACGCATGGATTACCGGGTGACCAGTTATCCGAATGCAGAAGTCACGGTAGAAATTTATACCCTGAGTTTGGAGCGCGACTATGTGGCGAGCTAACTCAATGATCATGGCGGTGGTGTTGACCACAGCCGTTGCACCGAGCATGGCCCAGCAATTGTCTGATCCGACTGCACCACCGCGGTTGCAGCAAGGCAATCAAGGGCGTGTGGTAGCGGCTGGTAGCTTACGGCTGCAATCCATTACCTGGGATGACAAAGTTCGGGTAGCACAAATTAATGGCATGCGCTTGCAAGTTGGCGATAGCCTCAATGAATATAAAGTTAAGACAATTGGCATGGACCAAGTTACGCTGGTGAATACCAGCAGCAACGATGAGCTGATTTTAGCACTATTTTCAGCATCGGGCTTTGAGCTCCTGCCGGAGGGAACAGAATGATTCGAATGACGTGGATGGTTATCGCGATGCTGTTACTGGTGGGCTGTGCCTACCAGCCTGAGCGCTTTCCAACCGAAGTGGACAACGCCCTGAAGGATGATGGTGGGCGGCCAGCCCAAACTGCTTTAGCGCGGCCACCATTACCTGAATCGGTGCAGGCCAGCCTGCGCGCCGACGATCCACAATTGCGCGCGGCGACATCGCAGTTGTTAGCTGAGCCACGCTTCTCATTGAATGCCAATCGGGTCAATGCCAGCGAGTTTTTTGCTGGTTTAGCACAAGACTCGCCCTACAACATTATCATTCACCCTGATGTCAGCGGTGAAATCACCCTAAGCCTCAAAGATGTCACCCTCACTGAAACCTTAGAGGTGGTGAGCGATATTTTCGGCTATGAAATTCGTCGGCAAGACCGCATGATTCGGGTGTTCCCCGCCGGGCTGCGCACTGAAACCTTCACCCTTGACTATCTGTCGATGCAACGCAGTGGTAGCTCCTCCACCAGTATCACCCAAGGTGGCGTGAAAGAGAACGACCGCAATACCAACAACCAAGGCACTCGTACCAACAACAATAATATGGAGTTAGGTGGCGAGGGTGGAACTGCGCGTAACGATGTTGGTGTGGGTGGTGGCAACAATGGCTCGTCAATTAGCAGCTCATCGTCGACCAATTTGTGGGGTGATATCGAGAAAATCCTTGAAGGAATTATTGGCCAAGGCGACGGTCGCCGCATTTCCTCAGCACCACAAGCTGGCTTATTAACCATTACCGCGTATCCGCATGAACTGCGTGCAGCACGAGAGTTTTTGGTGAGCATGCAAGAGCGCTTGCAACGCCAAGTCATCATTGAGGCACGCATTGTTGAAGTGTCGTTAAACGATGAGTATCAGCAAGGTATCAACTGGACCGATATTTTTACGCTGGGTAACGCGACTGGCTCGATTAACTTTAATAGTTCAGCGGTGACCAGTACTGGCGGCGTGTTCGGTGCCTCGGTCAGCGTTGGCGACTTCAGCGGTGTGCTGAATTTGTTGCAGAATCAAGGCAACGTACAAGTATTATCGAACCCGCGGGTGACCGCACAGAATAACCAGAAAGCGGTGATCAAAATTGGTGAAGACCAATATTTTGTCACCAATGTGTCGACCACGACCATAACCGGTACCGCCACCACGTCTACGCCGAACATTGAGCTCACGCCGTTCTTCTCGGGTATTTCGTTGGATATCACTCCGCAAATTAGTGACGACGGTCGGGTTACCCTGCATGTTCACCCATCGGTGGTGCAAACCAATCAGCAAGAAACCGTGGTGAAACTACAAAACGACACCATTGTGCTGCCGTTGGCGCAAAGTAATATTCGCGAAAGCGATACCATTGTCACCGCCCGTAATGGCGAGGTAGTGGTGTTAGGCGGCCTGATGCAAACCACCTATAGTGACTCAGAAACCAAGGCGCCAGTGCTGGGTGATATTCCAGTGGTTGGCAATTTGTTCAAAAACACCAATCGCCGTGAGCAGAAGAAAGAACTGGTGATCTTAATTCGCCCGATTATTGTCGGTGCCGATACCTGGCAGAGCGAACTTGAGCGCACCAGCGAACTGCTGCAACGTTGGTATGGGAATTAATTAACTCATGTATCAAGCGCATTTTGGCCTTCGCGAACTGCCGTTCACGCTGACCCCAAACACCAGTTTTTACTGCGATTTGGAAGGTCACCGTTCGGCATTGCAGGTGCTGACCACCGCGCTTGATACCGGTGAGGGTTTTATTAAGGTGGTGGGTGAAGTGGGTACCGGCAAAACCTTGCTGTGCCGAAAACTGCTGAACGAATTGCCCGACAATTACGTCACTGCTTATATTCCTAATCCGCACGTAACGCCCGACGAACTCCGCGGCCAAATAGCGCGCGAGTTGCAAGTTGAAGTGGATGACCCGCACAATCAGCAACTGCTAACTCAAGCTATTCAGCACAAGTTGGTGCAGCTCAATAAAGACGATAAAGTGGTGGTGATTGTGCTTGATGAGGCACAAGCGCTGCCATCAGAAAGTTTGGAAGCATTGCGGCTGATTTCTAATCTGGAAACCGAAACCCGTAAACTCTTACACATTGTATTATTCGGCCAGCCTGAGCTGAACGAAAAACTGGCGCAGCGCGAGCATCGACAGTTACGTCAGCGCATTGCCTTTAGCTATAACTTGCAAGCCATGAATATGCAGGAACTAGCACGTTATATTTCCCATCGATTGCACATAGCAGGCTATAAAGGCCCACCGATGTTTAGTGCTAGCTCAGTACGACTATTACACCAAGCCAGCCGCGGTATCCCGCGTTTAGCTAATGTGCTGTGTCATAAGGTGTTGCTGCTGTGCTATGGCGAAGGCTCATACATAGTGGGGCCCAAGCAAGTTCGTGCCGCCGTTGCTGATACCGAAGACGCCACTTTGCCAGCACGCTTGTGGCCGTGGTTTAGCCTCGTCACAGTGGTGGCTATCGCTGCAGTGATTGGCTTAGCTTGGCAGCAAGGCTGGGTGCAAACGGTGATAGCGAGATTGTTGCCATGAGCGTGATCAACCGGATGCTCAAAGACCTCGACCAGCGTCAACATCGCCCAGCCGATGAACAGTATACGCCTGCCGCTATTGCACCTGAGCCGGTGCGTTGGGGGTTATGGGTGGGTATTGGTTTAGCCGTGCTGG
>CAYXGO010000093.1:0-6871 GCA_964464575.1 uncultured Pseudomonas sp.
ACCGATGCTGACGTCGACGGCTCACACATTCGTACCTTGCTGTTGACCTTCTTTTATCGCCAGCTGCCTGAGATCATTGAACGTGGCTATGTGTATATTGCTCAGCCGCCGCTGTATAAAGTGAAAAAGGGCAAGCAAGAAAGTTATATCAAAGATGACCCAGCCTTGATTCAATATCTAACCAGCTTAGCGTTAGATAGCGCGTCACTGCATGTTAACGCTGATGCCCCTGGTATCAGTGGTCCACACCTTGAGGCGTTGGTCAATGATTACCAATTAGCCCAGAACAGCATTCGTAACCGTCTGTCACGTCGTATGCCAGAAGATTTCTTGCAACGCTTGCTCTATGCACCGCGAATTACCGAAGAAATGATGGCAAATCAATCGGTTATGGATAGTTGGGCGGCAGAGTTGCAACGTGACTTAACCGCACGTGAGATTAATTCAGCGACTTACACCTTGTCGGTACAACATGATCCAGAGCGTAATCGTTACTTGCCGGTTGTGACTGTGCGTCGTCACGGTATTGATACCGATTATCCGCTGAGCTTTGAGTTTTTAATGTCTCGCGATTACGACCAGTTGGTGTCTATTGGTGAGAAGATCAATGGCTTGGTGGAAGCCGGTGGCTTTGTTCGTCGTGGTGAAAAAGAGAAGCCGATCAAAGACTTCGTTGAAGCTGTTGAGTGGTTGATTGCCGAGTCGAAGCGCGGTATCTACATTCAGCGTTACAAAGGTCTTGGTGAAATGAACCCAGAACAGCTGTGGGAAACCACCATGGACCCAGAGACCCGCCGCATGCTGAAAGTGACCATTGAAGATGCCATTGGAGCCGATCAATTGTTCACCACGCTGATGGGTGATGATGTTGAGCCACGCCGCGCCTTTATTGAAACCAACGCGTTACGAGTGGCAAACCTCGACGTGTAGTGCACCATTTAGTGCACTTCACTAAAGGCAACGCCCACAAAAAAGCCCGAACGAGCAACAGTTCGGGCTTTTTTATTCGCTTGCTATCGGGCTACCAACTAAGTTGTCCGGCCTAGTTCAGCAGCGAAATATCCGCAATCTGTAAGAACTGTTGCTGCAGCTGTCCGAGCAATGCTTGGCGGTTAGCACGCACTGCATCATCGTCGGCGTTCACCATCACACTGTCAAAGAAGGTATCAACCGGTGCCTGCAAGGCCGCTAATGCGCTCAAGGCGGCGTTGTAATCGCTCTTGGCTAAATGTCCCTGTGCCGCAGCAGATGCTGCCGTCAGCGCGTCATACAGGGCGGTTTCTGCACTTTCTGAAAATAACGCGGGGTCAACGGTGTCGGCAATCTCGCCGGATACCTTCGCCAAAATATTGCCTACACGCTTATTCGCTGCCGCCAACGCATTTGCTTGCGGCAGCATACGGAATGCCGTCACCGCATGCACGCGTTGATCGAAATCAAGCGGGCGTGTAGGGCGGCGCGCTAACACCGCCTGAATCACATCGATATCAATCTGCTGCTCCTGGTACCACGAACGGAAGCGGCCGAGCAAGAAATCAACCACATCGGTTTGCACCGTGCTAGAGGTCAGTAGGGAACCAAAACTGTTGGCGGCAATACTCACCAATTGCTCTAAATCCAGCGGTAATTTTTTCTCAACAATGATCCGCAGTAAACCAATGGCGGCGCGGCGCAGTGCAAAGGGGTCACGGTCGCCTTTTGGCACCATACCAATACCGAAAATGCCAACCAACGTGTCCAGTTTATCGGCTATGGCGACCGCAGCACCGGCCAAACTTTCAGGCAATAGGTCGCCCGAAAAGCGCGGTAAATAATGTTCATAAATAGCTTCAGCAACACCAGGGGCTTCGCCATCGTTACGAGCATAATGCATGCCCATTACGCCCTGAGTTTCAGGGAATTCGGACACCATGTTTGAGGTCAAATCGGCTTTACATAATAATCCGGCACGCTCTGCAACCGCGCTATCTGCTCCAATAAATACCGCAATAGCACCGGCTACTTGCGCGATCCGGTCAGATTTCGCCTGTACCGAGCCTAAATCTTTCTGGAACAACACGTTGGCTAGTTGCTCACGGCGTTGTGTTAGGCTCACCTTCTTATCGCTGTTGAAAAAGAACTGGGCATCGGCTAAGCGTGGGCGTACCACTTTCTCGTTACCGGCAATGATTTGCGCTGGGTCTTTACTATCAATGTTGGTAATAAAAATGAACGCTGGCAGTAAGTTGCCTTGCAAATCCTGCAACGGAAAGTAGCGTTGGTCGTCTTTCATGGTGACAATTAACGGCTCTTTGGGTACTTCCAAGAAACCTTCATCAAAACGTGCCGATAACGCTACCGGCCACTCCACCAACGCGGTCACTTCGTCTAGCAGTGCGTCATCCTGCTCCACCTGCCCACCAAGCTGTTGCGCGAGCTGTTCAATGGCGCTGACAATGAGTGCGCGACGCTGGGTAAAGTCAGCCACCACATGCGCATCTAGCAGCGCTTTTTCGTAGTCATCAGCATGGCTTAACTGCACGCCAGCAGGGCAGTGAAAACGGTGCCCTTGTAAGTGCGTACCCGACTCAATTCCTAATACCTCACCAGCAATCAACTGGTCGCCATATAGCATGGTGATAGTATGAACGGGGCGAATAAACTGCGCATCGGAACTACCCCAACGCATTGGCTTTGGTATCGGCAGTTGCTTCAATGCTTGGCGAACGATTTCTGGCAACACCGCAGCCAGTGGTTGACCTTTTACCGTAGCTTTGTAGAGTAGCCATTCACCTTTATCGGTGACCAGCCGCTCGGCTTGATCAACCTCAATGCCATTTGATCGTGCCCAGGCTTCCGCGGCCTTGGTAGGAGTGCCGTCAGCGGCAAACGCGGCGGCCACTGCGGGGCCGCGCTTTTCCACTAGGCTATCTGCTTGCTCAGAGTTCAACGCCAGCACTTGCACCGCCAAACGGCGTGCTGATGCGAATGGCTTGATCGCACTGAAGCTAAACTGCGCGTCGCTCAGCAATTGCTGCAGCGCGGCGGTAAAGGCCTCGCTTAAGCCTTTAAGCGCTTTTGGTGGCAATTCTTCGGTGCCAATTTCAATCAGTAACGTATTTTGTTGCACGACTTAAGCTCCTTGTGGCGTTACTAACGGAAAGCCTAACGCTTCACGTTTGGCGTAGTAGGCTTCGGCACAACCTTTGGCCATAGTGCGTACGCGCAAAATATAGCGCTGTCGTTCAGTCACTGAAATGGCATGGCGGGCGTCGAGTAAATTAAAGGCATGAGAAGCGCGCATCACTTGCTCGTAGGCGGGTAGCGGAAGCTGCGCTTCAAGTAAGTGCTCACACTCTTTCTCTGCCGCATCGAACCGAGCAAACAAGGTATCAACATGAGCATGTTCAAAGTTGTAGGTGGATTGCTCCACTTCATTTTGATGGAACACATCGCCATACAAAATAGTACCGCGCGGTCCGTTCGCCCACACTAAGTCATAAATTGAATCGACCCCTTGAATGTACATGGCTAAGCGCTCAAGGCCGTAGGTAATTTCACCGGCAACAGGCTTACATTCCAGCCCGCCAACCTGCTGAAAATAGGTGAACTGCGTCACCTCCATGCCATTCAGCCAAACTTCCCAGCCTAAACCCCAGGCACCCAAGGTAGGCGACTCCCAGTTGTCTTCGACAAAGCGAATATCGTGCACCAACGGGTCGAAACCGAGCATCTGCAGCGAGCCCAAGTACAACTCCTGAATATCGCTTGGTGATGGCTTCAAAATCACCTGAAACTGATAATAGTGTTGCAAGCGATTGGGGTTTTCGCCGTAGCGGCCATCGGTAGGGCGACGGCAGGGTTGCACATAGGCAAAGCTAGCTGGCTCGGGGCCAACCGCGCGCAAAAAGGTCATGGGGTGAAAGGTGCCTGCGCCCACTTCCATATCCAGTGGTTGCACAATGGCACAGCCTTGCTGCGCCCAATAGTCTTGGAGCGCTAGAATCAGGCCTTGAAAGGTTTTTACGTCGTAGCTCGCCATGCTGCTTCTCTTGCTGATTTTTAATCCAAATTGGCGTAAATTATACCCTGTGTTTGCGCTCGGTGACAGGACGCCATGCAAAATGACTGAGACAATTCAACGCTGCGGTTGGTGCGGCAGCGACCCAACCTACATGCACTACCACGATACCGTGTGGGGCAGGCCGGTGAGCGACAGTCGCGAACTGTTTGAAAAACTGTGCCTAGATGGCCAGCAAGCGGGTTTGAGTTGGATTACCATATTGCGCAAACAGGCCAGCTATCAGCAGGCTTATGCCGACTTTGATCCCGATGCGCTGCTTAAATTGCCAGCCAGCTATCAGCAGCAATTGCTGGAAAATAGCGGAATTATCCGCAATAAACTAAAGATTGAATCGATATTTAAAAACGCTAGGGCGTACGTGGCGTTACGTGATCAAGGTATCGAATTTAATCATTTTTTATGGCAATTCAGCGATGGCCAGCCGCGTATTTTCGCCCGCCAAGGCGGTGATGTACCTACCTCAGACGCGGTGTCTGATGCCATGGCCAAGGCCCTGAAGAAGGCTGGCTTTAATTTTGTCGGTACTACCATATGTTATGCCTTTATGCAGGCAGTCGGCATGGTTAACGACCACTATGTGCATTGCCACTGCTATGAACCGGTGTGCGAAGAGATGCGTACCTTCCAACTCGAAAACCCATTTTCATCAACTTAAGTAGAGACTGATGTTAGAAATTATTCTTGCTGATTTTCAAAATCCGAAACACCGCCAAGCCGTGGTTGCCATGCTCGATGCCTATGCCCAAGACCCTATGGGTGGTGGCGAAGCGTTACCCGAGGCAACCAAGCAAACCCTCGCCGATGAAATGGCCAAACGTGACCATGTGTTCTCGCTACTGGCCTTTGACGATGAGCAACCGGTAGGGTTAGCGAACTGCGTGGAAGGTTTCTCCACCTTTGCCGCCAAGCCGGTGATGAACATTCATGATATCGCGGTGATTGCCAGCCATCGCGGCAAGGGCATTGCTAAGCGCTTATTGCAAGAAGTGGAAACCCTGGCGCAGTTCCGCGGCTGCTGCAAACTCACCCTCGAAGTTCTACAGGGCAATCATCCGGCCAAAATTGCCTATGAGAAATTCGGCTTTAAACCGTATCAGTTAGGGCCAGAAATGGGCTTAGCTGAGTTCTGGCAAAAGTATCTGTAATGAGCGCCACGGTTCAACTCGATACTCTCGGTCTGCGTTGCCCTGAACCGGTGATGCTGATCCGTATTGAAATACGCAAGCTTCAAGTCGGCGATCTGCTCGAAGTGATCGCTGACGACCCCGCCACCACCCGTGATGTGCCAGCGTTTTGCCGCTTCATGGAGCACCAACTGGTGAGCGCCGACACCAGTGCTGCGCCGTATCGCTACGTGATCCGCAAGCAATAAAAAACCCGCGCAATGGCGGGTCTTTGACAAGCGTAACCAGGCGCGGTTTAGATGCGCTCGTACACCGTGGCGATGCCTTGGCCGAGACCGATACACATAGTGGCTAAGCCGAGGGTTGCGTCCTTGCTTTCCATCAGGTTGATCAAGGTGGTCGATATACGCGCACCTGAGCAGCCGAGTGGGTGACCGAGGGCAATGGCGCCGCCGTTCAAGTTTACGCGGTCTTCCATTTTGTCCAGAATGCCAAGGCCTTTTAATACGGGCAGCGACTGTGCAGCAAAGGCTTCGTTGAGCTCGAACAAGTCGATATCATTGATGCTCAAACCAGCGCGTTTCAGCGCTTTTTCGGTGGCTGGCACGGGGCCATAGCCCATGATCGACGGGTCACAGCCAGCAATAGCCATGCTACGAATGCGTACCCGTGGGGTTAAACCCAAGGCTTTGGCTTTGTCGGCAGACATCATCAGCACCGCGGCAGCACCATCAGATAACGCTGACGAGGTGCCGGCTGTGACGGTGCCATTGACTGGGTCAAACACCGGCCGTAATGCCGCTAAACCCTCTACGGTAGTTTCTGGGCGAATCACTTCATCATGTTTGATCAGGCGCAGAATACCGTCGGCGTCGTGGCCTTCAATGGGCAGAATTTCGCGACCAAAACGGCCTTCAATAGTGGCCAAGTGGGCTAACCGGTGTGAGCGTGCACCGAAGGCGTCTTGTTGCGCCCGGTCAATGCTGAACTTACGTGCCAACAGTTCGGCCGTCATACCCATCATGCCGGCCGCACGGGCTACGGATTTGTTCATGCCTGGGTGGAAATCAATGCCGTGGTCCATCGGCACGTGGCCCATGTGTTCAACACCACCGGCAATAAACACTTCACCGTCACCGGCCATAATGGCGCGAGCGGCATCGTGAATAGCTTGCATGGATGAACCGCATAAGCGGTTTACGGTGACCGCACCGACTTTGTGCGGAATGCCCGCAATCAGCGCGGCATTACGTGCTACGTTGAAGCCTTGCTCGAGAGTTTGCTGCACACAGCCCCAGTAGATGTCTTCCAGTTCATTGACGTCCACACTGGGATTACGCTCAAGTAAGCCGTTCATCAGGTGTGCCGACAGATCTTCAGCACGAACATGGCGGAATACACCGCCTTTTGAGCGCCCCATAGGGGTGCGGATGCAATCGACAATCACTACGTCTTTCATAAAATCCTCCGTTAACCCGCTAAGTATGAGCCGCCGTTCTGTGCTTTCGCACGCAGGCCGTCAGTGACTTGGAACATTTCGCCTAAATGTGCGTATTTATCCGCTAAGGCAACGAAATTGGCATAACCAACGGTCTCTAAATAGCGGAATGGGCCACCACGGAACGGCGGGAAACCTAAGCCGTAAAGTAGCGCCATGTCGCACTCGGCAGCGCTATCGACAATA
>CAYXGO010000094.1:0-6862 GCA_964464575.1 uncultured Pseudomonas sp.
CAGGTGTTTTGCTTTGGCAACTTTTTTTTTGGTATTTTTTTCAGGCGGCATAAGCACAACGACAGTGGTATGCTTGCAGTAGATAACTAAGCAGAGGATTTTGCATGAGTCTAAGAGGCTTATGGCGTTCGGTTCTATATTGGCCAGTACGATGGCTGACGCGGTTTGAGGTGATTCTCGACCAAGCGGCGCAGTCGGTAGTCGGCAGTGAGCAGGTGGTGTACGTAATGCGCTCGACGTCATTGACCGACTTTATCGTTGCCCAGCGCGCATTGCTGGCCACTGGGCTGCCTGATCCGAATCAACCACTGTTGCTCAACGGTCGCGAATTTCCGCGGGTGATGTATTTGGCCAAGGGTAAAGATGACAGTGCTGCGGCCGCGGTAGATGAACTATTGGCGCTACTTGAAGCGCACCAAAAAGACAGTTCGTTGCGGGTGCAAGTGCTGCCTTTAGGGCTGTTCTGGGGGCGTAAGCCCGGCCAAGAACGCCGTGAAGGCAAGGCCATGGTGGCAGATCTCGATAACCCCGGTAAGTGGCGCAAATTCTGGCTGGTGGTATTTTCCGGTCGACATATTTTAGTGCGCGGTAGCGCCCCCGTGCAGCTGCGGCAAATGACCGATGACAATGGTGTTGATCGGCGCATAGCGCATAAACTAGCGCGGGTTGCGCGCGTACATTTTGTGCGCTTACGGCATGCTGTGGCGGGCCCTAAAATCACCGAGCGCAGTGAAGTAATTCGCAGTTTGTTAGCCACCCCAGCCTTACAGCAAGCCATAGCAGACGAGGCTAAGAGCAAGCGTATCAGTGGTGCCGAAGCCGAGCGTAATGCCTATAAATATCTCGATGAAATAGCCGCCAATTATAGCGACACCTTAGTTCGCGTATTGGACCGCTTCATGGGCTGGATGTGGAGTAAGATCTACCATGGCGTGCACGTTGAAGGCGGCCACCGAATTCGCGCGCTGGCACAAGCTGGGCATGAGATTATTTACGTGCCTTGTCACCGCAGCCACATGGACTACCTGTTGCTGAGTTATACCATCTATAAAGAAGGTTTGGTGCCGCCGCACATTGCGGCTGGGGTAAACCTTGATTTCTTCCCTGCGGGGCCATTGTTCCGCCGTGGTGGTGCGTTTTTCTTGCGGCGTAGTTTTAAGGGCAACAAACTCTATTCAGAAGTATTCCGCGAATACCTCAACCGCTTATTCCAAAAAGGCTACCCGGTAGAATATTTTACCGAAGGCGGGCGCAGCCGCACGGGTCGCTTGCTGCCGCCGAAAACCGGCATGATTGCTATGACTATTCAGGGTATGTTGCGTGGCCAAACCAGGCCAATGTCGATTGTTCCGGTCTATTTGGGCTATGAACATGTGATGGAAGTAGCCACCTACTTGAAAGAGCTGCAAGGTTCGAGCAAACAAAAAGAGTCGATCTTTCAGGTGCTCGGCACGTTACGTCATTTGAAGAATTTTGGTGATGGCTACGTCACCTTTGGTGAGCCTATCAATGTGGGTGAGGCCCTTGACAGTTTGCAGCCGAGTTGGCGTGAGAGCATCACCATTGGCGCTGAAGAACCGGCACGGCCAAAATGGTTAACGCCGACGGTGAATCTGCTGGCCGAACAAATCATGCAACGGATCAATAACGCCGCAGCCTTGAATAGTATTAACTTGTCAGCGTTGGCGCTGCTCAGTGCCGAGCAACACAGTTTGACCCGCGAGGAGCTGATCAGCCAAATGGAGGTTTACACCACTATTTTGCGTGAGGTCCCGTACAGCTTGGATAGTTATGTGCCGGAGCAAAGCGGGGCAGAACTGTGGCAGCTGGCCAGCAAGCAAGATAAGTTCACCATTGTCAGTGACAGCATTGGTGAAGTGATTCGGCTTGAGGGCAATAAAGCTATCGCCATGACCTACTACCGTAACAACATCATGCATATGGTGATTGTACCGGCTATTGTGGCTGCGATTGCGGTAGGCCATGGGCAATTTAAGCACGCTGATGTGGTGAGCTTGTTACAACAATTGCAGCCCTTGCTGCAGGATGAACTATTTATTAGTCACGATAGTGACAGTATGGTGCTATGGGTGGCAGCATTGTTGCAGCAGTTCACCGAAATGGGCTTAGTTCATCAGCTTAGCGATAGCAGCTATAGTGCTCCAGTGCGAGATTCTCAGTCCTACTTCCAGTTGCAACTGCTGGCTCGTGGCGCTAGCGAAACCTTGCAGCGTTACTCGATTATTTTGGAGCTATTGCAACAAGCACAGCCACTTGGTCGCTCAGAGTTAGAACAGCAAGCGGTAGCCCTGGCCGAGCGCCTAAGTACCTTGCATGGCATTAGTGCCCCAGAGTTTTTCGATAAGAAAGTACTGACCGGTCTGATCGCTACCCTGAAAGCACAGAACTATATTGATGTGGATGCTCAAGGGCAACTAATTGCCGACCAACGCGTTGGCGACTTTAGTGATCGCATTGATCGTTTGCTCGAACCTGCGGTATTACAAACCATTCGACAATCGGTACAACAATGGCTGACTTCGCGGTCAGCTTAGCACTATCGGAAAAACCAGAACTCAATCACGATGGCGAGGGTAAACACCCAACCCACGTGATTGTTGTGCAGAAAAGCTTGGAAACACGCACTGGGTTGGCGCTGCCAAATCAGCCGGTGTTGCCATGCAAATAAGCCGACAATGATGAGCAAGCCAAGGTAATACGGGTAGGCGGCATTAATTACCGCGCCCAACCCTGCCAACAATACCAGCGTGATAAGTTGCAGCGCAGCGATAGCCAGACGGTCGTACTGGCCAAATAAAATTGCCGTCGACTTGACCCCTATCTGCCGATCATCATCACGGTCAGCCATGGCATATTGGGTATCATAAGCTATCGTCCAGCTGACATTGGCGAAAAATAGTAACCATGCCGGTAACGGGAGGCCTTGCTCAAGCGCAGTAAAAGCCATCAAAATACCGCAGCTAAAAGCAATCCCAAGAACCACTTGTGGTAACTGAGTGAAGCGCTTGCAAAACGGATATAAGGTAGCAACCGCCACTGCAGCAAAGCTTAAATAGAGGGTGGTTTTGTTAAGTTGCAGCACGAGTAACAAGGCCAGTAGTAACAGCCCAACAAATAGCAGCAATGCCTCCCAGCTGTTCACTTCAGCGCGCGCCAATGGCCGTTGCTTGGTGCGACTGACCTGACCATCGATGTGGCGGTCTGCGTAGTCATTTATGACGCAACCCGCCGAGCGCATCACCCATACGCCGAGTAAAAAAATCACCAAAATTTTTAACGGTGGGTTACCAGTGCCGGCTATCAGTAGGGCGCTTAGGGTAGGCCATAGTAACAGCAAGGTACCAATTGGGCGGTCGGCGCGCATTAAGCGCCAGTATGCCGAGCTGCGTTGGCTGATCATTTCTCGACTGCTCATGCGCTTACTCCGCTATTTCGGTGTGATAGAGCGGTGCCGCACCAATAAACACTTCTGCGACCAGAATGTGTTGTCCCGCGGCGCTAAAGCAGCTCCGCCGCCCCCATAAAGTATGTGCAGCAAAGCCCAATTGTTGATGCAATTGACCGACGCGACTGTGGGCAGGAAAGGCCGAGACCTCGATATTCGAGCGTTGCAAATCAGGCTGGCTAAACAGATGTTCGCCCAACGGCCGATTTCCCAGCTCAGCTAAGTTCAGTTGACTGGCTTGTAACGCCTGTTGTGGAAATACACTGCGGGCAAATACCCAGGGTTGATGATCGCAGTGGAGAATCACTTCACGCACAGTGACCGCGCTGTCTTCGGGTAACCAACGCGCTTCATCGGCCAGCATACTAGCTTGCTGTTGACCCAGTAATTGCACTTGAAAATGCTGGCAGTGAGCTTTCAATTTGGCGGTGAGTGAGCTGTCATCGAGAAGCCACTGGCGCTGTAATGGCGAGAGTAACTCGCCCCACGCTTCAGCGGCTTGCCAGTGCGCTTCGCCGCCCACAGATACAATAGGAAACGCCAGCATTAACGACTCAGCCCACGCATCACCGCGCCAACCAGTAAGCCGCTGATGAGGCCAGCAGTGTGGGCGGTATTGGCAACGTTCACCCACAATAGGTCGGTATAACCCAGCACTAACCAGAATAACAAAAAGCCAATCAGCCCCGGCGGTAAGTACAGTGGGTGGCTTGGGCGCTGCCAGGCCATTACCACGGCTATTCCGAATAAACCGTACACCACACCGGAGAGGCCGCCGAAGTAGGGGCCACTGACGATAAACTGGGCGACATTGGAAATAGTGGCGCAGACTACTAGTGCGATAATCAACCAGACGCTGCCATACAAGCGCTCGAAGCGACCGCCCAAGTACCACCACCAAAACACGTTAAATAAAATATGCAGTACGCTAAAATGCAGTAAGGCTGGGGTGATGACTCGCCAGGGTTGATGCCACGGAATGCTGGCAAAGTTATCACTGATACGGAGTAATTCGAACAAGCCCTCACTTAAGGGCGATAGCTGCCCTAAAAACACCGCGATGACCAGTACCGCAAAACTGATGGTCACCACCCCAGCTTGGCTTAGTAAGTTGCTCACAATACTCGGCGAACCGCGCGGTATACGTGGGCTACGATCTGCGGCAAAGGCGCTCAGCGCAGGCTCATGTTGGGGGCTATCAGCAATACTGGGGTTGGCTTTAAATTCTGCCACTAACTCTTTGGCCAAGGCCGCATAGCTGGTTTGAATGAGCCAAAGCTCAAGTTGCTCGCCGTGCTCACTCACTGTCACCGGGATGCCGCGTTGTTGCAGGAACCCGTAAAGTTTTTCCATGCTACTGTGATCGCGGCTGGTGTACAGTTTTTGCATTTAACGTCGCTCCACAGCCTCTGGGAATTGTTGGCCCCATGCGGTGAATCCACCATCTAAACTACTGACCGGTTCAACGCCTTGTTGGGCGAGGTATTGGGCAGCACCTTGGCTGCTGTTGCCGTGGTAGCACACCACCACGACTTCAGTGGCATCATCAAGGCTATCGAGAAACTGCCCTAAGTTACTATTGGTTAAATGGACTGAGCCGGGAATATGGCCGAGTGCAAACGACCGCTCGTCGCGGATATCGGCAAATGCCGCCGTACCCTGTTGCCAGAGCGCGTGTGCGGTTGCCGCATTGATTCGTTTAAAGTCGGCCATGTGTTGTTACTCCCAATTCATCACTACTTTGCCTGATTGGCCTGACGCCATCAACTCAAATGCAGCCTGATAATCATCAATATGGAATTGATGGGTCAGAATTGGCTCAAGATTCAAGCCTGACTGCAATAACGCCGCCATTTTGTACCAGGTCTCAAACATTTCACGACCGTAAATGCCTTTGATAATCAAACCTTTGAAGATCACAAGGTTCCAATCAATAGCAATCGGTTTAGCCGGAATGCCGAGCATGGCAATCTTGCCGCCGTGATTCATGGTGTCTAACATTTGATTCAGAGCTGATGGTACGCCCGACATTTCCAGGCCAACATCGAAGCCTTCTTTCATGCCCAAATCAGCCATCACATCGCGCAGGTTTTCTTTGCTGACATCCACAGCGCGGGTAGCGCCCATTTTCTTGGCTAAGTCTAAACGGTAATGGTTAACATCGGTGATCACCACGTGACGCGCGCCAACGTGACGACAAATCGCGGCGGCCATGATACCGATTGGGCCAGCACCGGTGATGAGTACGTCTTCACCGACCAAATCGAACGACAGTGCGGTATGCACAGCGTTACCAAATGGGTCAAAAATAGCCGCCATATCATCACTGATGTCGTCGGGTAATTTGAACGCGTTGTCTGCAGGAATCACTAAGTATTCAGCAAAGCTGCCTGGGCGGTTAACACCAACTCCCAAGGTATTACGGCACAAGTGGCGGCGGCCAGCACGACAGTTACGGCAATGGCCACAGGTAATATGGCCTTCGCCCGATACCCGGTCACCAACGTTAAAGCCTTTGACACCGTCGCCCATGGCTTCAACCACACCGGCGTACTCATGGCCTACCACCATCGGTACCGGTACCGTTTTTTGTGACCACTCGTCCCACTTATAGATGTGAATATCGGTACCACAGATGGCGGATTTCTTAATGCGAATTAATAAATCATTGTAACCATACTCTGGTTTTTCCGCGTCGGTCATCCAAATGCCTGGCTCGGCATGTAATTTCGCTAATGCTTTCATTGAAATAGTCTCCACCAAAAAACTTAAATAATGCCGAGTTCTTTACCGATGCGGATAAAGGCTTCAATAGCCCGGTCTAGTTGCTCGCGGCTGTGGGCTGCTGACATTTGCGTACGAATACGCGCTTTGCCACGTGGTACCACTGGGAACGAGAACCCAACCACATAAATACCTTCTTTGAGCAAACGCTCTGCCATTTCAGCGGCCAATCGAGCATCGCCAATCATCACTGGAATAATGGCATGGTCTGCACCGCTTAAGGTGAAACCAGCTGCGGTCATTTGCGTGCGGAAATGATTAGCGTTGTCCCACAATTGAGCACGCAACGCATCACCATTTTCTAATAACTCAAGTACCCGAATAGAGGCTTGCACAATAGCTGGCGCCACAGAGTTTGAGAATAAATAGGGGCGTGAGCGCTGCCGTAACCAGTCGATAGCCGCCTTCTTACCAGAAATATACCCACCTGAGGCACCGCCTAAGGCCTTACCGAGAGTACCGGTCAAAAAATCAATACGCCCCAGTACGCCGCAGTATTCGTGGGTGCCTTTACCCTTGGCACCCAAAAAGCCAGTCGCGTGGCAATCGTCCATCATCACCAAGGCACCGTATTGGTCGGCTAAGTCGCACACACCCTTCATGTTGGCGATC
>CAYXGO010000095.1:0-6739 GCA_964464575.1 uncultured Pseudomonas sp.
TCGGCCCTGGCGTTTCGGCCATCAGTAAGCGCATGCCGCCGACATTGAGCATCGGCAGTATCGCCACCACAAAGATCACCACCCCAAGCCCGCCGACCCACTGTAAAAATTGCCGATAAAGCAAAAAGCTCGGCGCCATGTCGTCTAAGCCGACCAAGATGGTGGCACCGGTGGTGGTGAGTGCGCTTATCGATTCAAATACCGCATCGGTGAAGCTGACCTCGGTGATCAGCTGAATCGGTAGCGCCCCAGAAAAACCAGCCACCAACCAGGTTGCTACGGCAAAGACCAAGCTTTCTTGCGGGGAGATCTTTTGCAACGCCTGTTTTCGCGTCACCCAAGATAGCAGCGCGGCGATAGCCACTATTAATAAGCCACTGACAAAGAACCAACGCGCTACCAAGTCCTGATACAGCGTGACGGAAAGTGCACCAAAAACCAGCTGAATGGCGGCCAACCACCCTAAAGGAATGGATAATAAGCGCCCAACTATAGCTAAGTTGACCATGACCAAGCTCCGCGTGATGTCATGCGCATAGCCTAGTTTCGGTCGCTTTTAAGTTGCCATAGCGGTTTCGCCCGGCGGCATAAAATTATCGTAAAATTTTAATCGCTGCCCTCAAGAACAGCTCAAGCTGAGATATATGACTAGTTGACATAGTCATTTTGTCGGCTATGCTTTTATTCATGCTGCTTTGGAGGACCTATGCAGATCAATAAAACTGAATTTAAGGCCAAAGCCTTGGAATATTTGCGCCAGGTTGAACAGTCCGGTGAGCAATTAGTGGTGACTGACCACGGTCAGCCAACTATTGAGGTGCGGCGTTACCGGGGCGATAGCCGCTCGCCACTCGAATTATTGCGTGAAAGTGTGAAGCAGTATGATGCGCCGTGCGAGCCCATTGCCGATAATGACTGGGAGGTACTGCGATGATTGTGCTCGATACCCATGCGCTGCTGTGGTGGGCTAGTGGTGATGCGAAGCTATCAGCCGTTGCACAGCAACGTATTGAGCAGGAGCTGCAGACTGATGGCTTAATAGCTATTAGTAGTATCAGTGCGTGGGAAATTGCCATGTTGGTCGCTCATGGCCGGCTGACCTTGACGATGGCGGTTGATGATTGGTTAGAGACCGTAGCGCGCATTGAGGGCGTACGTTTTATTCCGGTCGATAACCATTTAGCCGTAGCTTCCACGCAGCTGCCCGACCCGTTCCACAAAGACCCGGCTGACCGGCTGATTGTGGCGCTGGCACGACAGCTCAATGCACCGCTGATTAGCGCTGATAGTAAACTACAGCAGTACCCACATGTGCATACGTTGTGGTGATCAGCAGCCGCTAGCGCGCACATAAAAAAACGCGCTCGAGGCGCGTTTTTAGCTCAACAAAACAGGCTTACAGAGCTTGTTCAAGCTCTGGCAGCACGCTGAACAAATCAGCCACTAAGCCGTAATCAGCGACTTGGAAAATCGGCGCTTCTTCGTCTTTGTTGATCGCAACAATGACTTTAGAGTCTTTCATACCGGCCAAATGCTGAATTGCACCGCTGATACCTACGGCAATATACAGTTCTGGGGCAACGATTTTACCGGTTTGACCGACTTGGTAATCATTCGGCACAAAGCCGGCGTCTACCGCAGCGCGTGAAGCGCCTACGGCGGCACCGAGTTTATCGGCTACTTTTTCCAGTAACTGGAAGTTATCGCCGTTTTGCATGCCGCGACCACCGGAAATGATCACCCGGGCGGCGGTCAGCTCTGGGCGCTCAGACTTAGCCAACTCTTCGCCAACAAAGCTTGAGGTGCCGCTGTCACCGTTGCCGCTCACTGCTTCCACGCTAGCACTACCGCCTTCAGCAGCAACCGCATCGAAGGCCGTGGTACGTACGCTAATCACTTTAATAGCATCGCTTGATTGTACCGTGGCAATGGCGTTACCGGCATAGATTGGGCGCTTAAAGGTATCGGCGCTTTCTACGCTGATGATATCGGAGATCTGTGCCACATCTAACAGTGCCGCTACCCGTGGCAAGAAGTTCTTACCGGTGGTGGTGGCAGCCGCCAAAATGTGACTGTAATCAGCCCCGAGTTTGGCCACTAAGTCACCGAGATTTTCCGCTAAAAAATGACCGTAAGCAGCGTCATCAGCCAGCAATACTTTGCTCACGCCAGCAACTTTTGCAGCGGCATCGGCCACTGCTTGGCAGCCGTGACCAGCTACCAGCACCACCACATCGCCGCCAATTTGTTGCGCCGCGGTTAAGGTTTTTAAGGTAGCGCCGTTGAGTTCGCTGTTGTTATGTTCGGCAATAACTAGAATGCTCATATTACTTTTGCCTCATTCTTTAATTTGTCGACCAATTCCGCCACGCTCGCTACTTTCACGCCGGCACTGCGCTCGGCAGGTGCTTCAACCTTTAACACCTTGACCGTACGCGCTACGCTCACACCCAAATCAGCTGGGGTGGTGACATCGAGCGGCTTTTTCTTGGCTTTCATGATATTCGGCAACGACGCATAACGCGGCTCGTTCAAACGCAAATCGGTGGTGACAATCGCTGGCAATTGCAGCTTCACGGTTTGTAAACCGCCGTCTACTTCACGGGTAACGTTAACACTGCTGCCATCCACCGCTACTTTCGAGGCGAAGGTGCCTTGCGGCATGCCGGTTAATGCGCCAAGCATTTGGCCGGTTTGGTTGTTGTCAGAATCAATCGCTTGCTTGCCTAAAATCACCAGTTGCGGCTGCTCTTGCGCCACCACAGCTTTCAGTAACTTGGCCACCGCCAACGAGTCTGGCAGTTCGTCGGTTTCAATGTGAATAGCGCGATCACCACCTAGGGCTAAGGCGGTACGCAGTTGCTCTTGCACGGCTTTGGGGCCGATGCTCACCACCACCACTTCGCTGGCCACGCCAGCTTCTTTCAAGCGCACCGCTTCTTCCACGGCAATTTCACAGAATGGGTTCAATGCCATTTTCACGTTGGCCAGATCAACGTCGCTTTGGTCCGCTTTCACGCGCACTTTGACGTTGTAATCAATGACGCGTTTGACCGCCACTAATACTTTCATGTTGGGGTTCCTGTTTTTTTAATGACAAAACGGTGCAAGATTACCATTTTTTCGGGTGAAAATGGTACTCTTGGCCGCGGATATTTGCCAAATCATTCGAATCTGCGGGAGCTTCTAGTGTCATCTTCTGTGTACGGCGTTTGCCAGCATTCCGATCTCCTGCTTAAGGGGCAGGCACTTAAGCAACGCGAGCAGCAACTCCGCTTTGTGGTGCAGCAAGCCAGCCTGTTACCGCCCGCTGATTGCGCTGCGCATGAGCCGACTAACGAGGTGTTTGGCTGCGAGGCTCGAGTATGGCTGAGCTGCCATTGGCAGAATGGCGGATTGCAGCTGCAAGTCGATAGCGAAGCACGCGTGGTTAAAGGCTTACTGACACTGATTCATCAGGCGCTCCAGGGCGCCAGCCGCGAGCAAGTGGCACACTATGATCTCGATAGCCACTTTGCCGCGTTAAACTTACAAAATTATCTCACCGTATCACGGCGTAATGGCTTACGCGCTGTGGTCGCTCGCATTCAAGGAAGCACAGCATGAAATTATTTATGTTTTATATTGGCGGTGATGCGCCGGGCTCAAACATTGAGTTGCACGATGTGCGCTTTGTGGTGGCTGCTGACATGGAAGCCTGTATTCCAACCCTAAAGCAGCATTGGTGGGGTATTCCGAGTAGTTTGCATCTCGATAGCTATGTGCATTTGCACCATGTTGATGGCTGGCGTATTGAGCTCAGCGAACAACCGAGTGAGCAAAAAGAGAAGCTGTGGTTCGTGAATGTTGGCGGCTACTATAAAGGCCGCATTGCCGAGTATCACGATTTCACCTTGGTGGTTGCCAACAGCGCCGACGATGCCAAGCGCATTGGCTTGGGCCGCGTGCTAACCGACGCGCTGGAGCAACACAAAGATGACTTACACGACGTCGACAATTGCTTAGCGGTGGATATGCTTGGCGGCTGGCACGTGCACTTGATCCGCGACGGCATGCAACAACCGCTCGAGCCCGACTGGGCCGGCTACCGCCCCATCGGCAAATAAGTCCGCGGTAAATAGCTACGCGGCAGATTGCTAAGGGGCAGGCAGTTAAGGCTAAGGGGCAGGCACTTAAGCCGCTTTAGCGGCAATCTTGTCCAACAAAATCGCCACCGCATGCATCGCAAAGGTACAGGTCACCGGCATACTGGCCCCAAAACCGGTATCACAATTCAACCGCGTGTTGCTACCCGGTTTAGCATGGCTCCAGCCACCATCACCACTGGGGTAGCGTAACTGTTCGGTGGAATACACCGCCGCCACGCCAAAATTACGCGCCGGGTTCTTACTGAAGTTGTAGTCGCGGCGCAGTAATGAGCGCACTTTTGCCAGCAACGGGTCTTGCGTGGCCTTGGCTAAATCGCCACGAGTCACCAGGCTCGGGTCCACCTGTCCACCGGCACCACCGCAGGTCACAAAGGGAATTTTCGCGCGCTTACACCAAGCAATAGTGGCCGCTTTCACAGTCACACTATCAATGGCATCAAACACCGCCGTCACCGGCGCCGCCAAGTACTCGGCTAAATTGTCGGCACTCAAGAAATCATCGATCACCCGCACCTGACAATCGGGGTTAATATCCCGCACCCGCTGCGCCAACACCTCGGTTTTCAAGCGCCCCACCGTGCTGGTCATAGCCGGCAACTGACGGTTGATATTGGTCACACAAATGTCATCAAGGTCAATCAGGGTAATGCCGCCCACGCCACTGCGCGCCAGCGCTTCCACCGCCCACGAACCCACACCACCCAGGCCAACTACCGCCACATGGGCACCAGCAAACGCCGCCGCTGCCGCGTCGCCATAAACTCGCTGAATTCCACCAAACCGTGCTTTTGTCATAGCTGACTAAACACTAAACGGATACGCAATGGCATCGTGATGCTGATAGCCGTGTACTTTGAAGTCGGCCATGGTCACCCAGGTTTCGAGGTCCTCCAGCGACTTGATGTCGGGGTTGATCTCAAGCGTGGGCGATGGGAATGGCTCGCGCTTTAGCTGGACGTCACGCATCAATTCAAGTTGGTCTTCGTAGATATGAGCGTTGACGATTTTGTGGTAAGCCACGCCGGCTTTATGACCGGTGATTTGGGCCATCAGCGCGAGCAAGGTAAACACCTGAATTTGGTTGAAGTTAAGCCCCAGTGGCACATCGCACGAACGCTGATAGCTGGTCAGATACAGGGTATCGCCCAGCAGCGAGAAATTATGGGTGTGCATGCACGGCCGCAAGCAGCCCAGATGAAACTCGCCGGGGTTATAAAAGGTGACGATTTCACCGCGATCATCCAAGCCGCGACTGAGGTTATCCACCACTTTACGGAATTGATCCAGATGGCTGCCGTCGGGCCGCTGCCAGCTGCGCCCTTGCACGCCGTAAACGCGACCCATGTCATCGTCACCGCGGCGCGCCGGGTTGGCCAGCCAAGCTTCATTGAGGTTAGCGTTGGCATCCCAGGTGGGCGTACCTAAGGCACGAAAATCGGCGGCATTGGAATAGCCACGAATATAGCCCAACAGCTCGGCAATGGCGGCTTTCCAATAGCTTTTGCGGGTGGTGATGAGCGGAAATTCGTTACGGTCAACACGGTACTCTAAATCGGCATTAATCACCGTCAAACAACGCTTGCCGGTGCGCTCATTGGCCACCCACACGCCGTCATCAATAATGCGTTGGCACAAGGCTAAATAAGGTTTCATCAGCGCACTCCTTTATTTCACAGCAACGTTATTAATCGCCAACCGCGGGGCATACAGCCACAACGCAATACCGGCGAGGATCATTGGTGCACTCAGCCACTGCCCCATGGTCATGCCAAAGGTCAAATAGCCGAGTTGGCGGTCTGGCTCACGGAAGAACTCCACCACAAAGCGGGCGCAGCCATAGCCGATTAAAAACAACGCACCGATACGCCCAGTGGCTCGTGGTTTGCGACTATACCAAGCTAACAGCAAAAACAGCGCCAAGCCCTCAAGGCCAGCTTGATACAACTGTGACGGATGCCGCGCGACGTCGCCGCCGGTTGGGAAAATCATCGCCCAAGGTACGTCGGTTTGCCGCCCCCACAGTTCGCCGTTAATAAAATTACCAATACGCCCCAAGCCAAGGCCAATAGGCGCCAGTGGCGCAATAAAATCGCCGACCTGTAACAGCGAGAGCTGCATTTTACGGGCGAAAATAGCCAGTACCGTGACCACTCCTAAAAAACCGCCGTGAAACGACATGCCGCCCTGGCTAATGCTAAATAAATAGCCGGGGTCGACCATGAAGCGGTCAAACTGATAAAACAACACGTAGCCCAAGCGGCCACCAATGATCACCCCAACAAAGCCATAAAACAGTACATCGCTGAAGCGCTCTTTGGTCCAGCCCACAGCACTGTACTGCAATTTTTCGCATTGCCGATTGCCCCACCACCAGGCGAACAAAAAGCCCAACAGGTACATCAGGCCATACCAACGCAGCGCCACCGGGCCAAGTTGCACAATAATCGGGTTGATATCAGGAAAGCTCAGATAGCTTGCTTGCATGGGTTATCCTATAAAAATATTCAACGATACCAGCGCCAAAAATACCGCAAAGCCTTGCTGTAAGCGCCGCACTGGAATTTTTTGCGTGAGCCGCACCCCCAGTGGCG
>CAYXGO010000096.1:0-6610 GCA_964464575.1 uncultured Pseudomonas sp.
TTTTTAAGCGAACGAGACCTGCACGAATTCCTCGCCAAGCAGCTGAATATTCCGCTGATTGATTTACGCGACCGTAAAATCAGCCAAGACGCCTTGCAGCTGGTGCCAGAAATACAAGCGCGCCGCTATAAAGCCATCGTATTAGAGGCGACCGCTGATTCAGCCCTAGTGGCGATGAGCGACCCAGCTGATTTGGCTGCCGTGGACGCTATTGGTAACTACTTGGCACCGCGCGAAATTAACCTCGCGGTAGTGCCCGACCAAGAGCTCTTAGAAGCCTTTGATAGCCTCTATCGACGCACCAAAGATATCAAAGATTTTGCCAGCCAGCTGCAAACAGAATATCAAGATGGCAACGAGTTTGACCTCGGCCAATTGTCGCTCGACGAAGAAGGCGAAGACGCTACCGTTGCTAAGCTGTTACAGTCAATTTTTGCCGACGCTGTGCAAATTCGTGCCTCGGATATTCATATCGAGCCCGATGAAAAAGTACTGCGCATTCGTATGCGTATTGATGGCGTGTTGCAAGAAAACATCCTCAACGAAACCGCCATTGCTGGGGCGTTGCTGCTGCGGCTGAAACTGATGGCGGGCTTGGATATCTCGGAAAAACGTATGCCACAAGATGGCCGTTTTCATATCACCGTGAACCAGCACAATATTGATGTGCGGGTTTCGACTATGCCGACGCAATACGGTGAGTCGTGCGTTATGCGTTTACTCGACCAATCGGCAGGCTTGTTGGACCTTGAGCAAACCGGTATGCCGGAGCATATTCTTAAGCGTATCCGTCGCATTATTCACAAGCCTTATGGCATGCTGTTGGTCACCGGCCCTACCGGCTCGGGTAAAACCACCACCTTGTATGGTGCGCTATCGGAACTGAACACCGCTGAGAAGAAAATCATCACCGTAGAAGACCCGGTGGAATATCGCTTACCGCGTATTACCCAGGTACAAGTGAATAGTAAGATTGGCTTGAACTTTGCCAACGTACTGCGCACCACCTTGCGCCAAGACCCAGACATTATCATGGTCGGTGAGATGCGCGATCAAGAAACCGTTGAAATTGGTCTGCGCGGCGCCATCACCGGTCACATGGTGTTGAGTACCCTGCACACCAACGATTCGATTACTAGCTCCATGCGCCTAGTCGATATGGGCGCGAAGCCCTATTTGGTCGGTGCGGCATTGCGCGGTGTGCTGGCGCAGCGCTTGATTCGCCGCGTGTGTGAAGGTTGTAAGACCGATGCCACAATTGATCATGCCGATCTCGCTTTGTTACGTGGGCTCGATGCCACCGTGCCGCGCGATGGTAGCGGCTTTAAAAAGGGTCGTGGTTGCCGTAACTGTAACCATACCGGCTATAAAGGTCGTATCGGCGTATTCGAGCTGCTGGAAATGAATGACGCCATGATGGATGCTTTGCGCGATAGCAATATGCGTGAGTTCGCTCACGCAGCGCGCCATTCCGAGGGCTATAAGCCGCTGGCAGCGGTGGCTTTGGAGTATGCTCGCAGTGGTATCACCACCGTTGAAGAGGTGCTGTTCTTGGCCGAAACGGTCGAAGAAAAATCGCTTCGCGTGAGTAGTATCAATGATGGCAGCGTCAGCGAGGGCGATCATGGCTGATTATCGTTATCGTGGTCGCAGCAACGACGGTCAAATGGTTACCGGCTTGATTGATGCCAGCAATGAGACCGGCGCCGCCGATGCCCTCATCAAACGTGGTATAATGCCAACAGATATTGCTTTAGCACAAAAAGCAGCCGGTGCACCGGCAGTGAAACTGGAGCTATTTAAGCCCAAAGTCACTAGCGATGATTTAATTGTCTTCACCCGGCAAATGTATGCCCTGACTAAAGCCGGCATCCCAATTTTGCGGGCTATGGAAGGTTTGGCGGAAAATACCACCAATAAAACCTTGTCTGATGTGCTGTTTGATATGGTCGATCAGTTACAACGCGGGCGCCAGTTATCGGCAGCTATGGCCAAGCACTCCAAGGTGTTTCCGCGCTTATTGGTATCGGTGGTACATGTGGGTGAAAACACCGGCCAGTTAGAAGAATCGTTTTTGCAGTTATCCGACTACTTGGCCAAAGAGCAGGAAACCCGCAAAGCCATCAAAACCGCATTGCGCTATCCGAGCTTTATTATGATTGCTTTAGTGATTGCCATGTTCGTGCTGAATATCTTCGTGATCCCGACCTTTGCCAGCATGTTCGCGCGGTTTGGTACCGAACTACCGCTCACCACGCGCATGATGATCGCCACCTCAAACTTCTTTGTGGCGTATTGGCCGGCTATGGTGTTAGCCATCGTGGTGTCAATGGTGTTGTGGGTGCGCTTTATCGCCACAGACCGTGGCCGCTATTGGTGGGATTCGATCAAAGTGCGCATCCCATTAGTGGGTGAAATTGTCATGCGCTCATTGTTGTCGCGTTTCGCTCGTAGTTTCTCGGTGATGTTGCGTGCTGGTGTGCCGTTAACACAAGGCTTGAGCCTGGTGGCCGATGCGGTTGATAATAGTTGGATGGGGCGTAAAATCGTCGATATTCGCCGCAATATTGAAAAAGGCGACAGCATGACGCGGTCAACCCGCAGCAGTCAGCTGTTCACGCCTTTGGTGTTACAAATGATCGCGGTCGGCGAAGAAACCGGCCGTGTCGACGAAATGTTGACTGAGGTCGCAGATTATTATGAGCGCGAAGTCGATTATGACCTGAAACGCCTCACTGCACGTATCGAGCCCATCATGTTAGTGGTGGTCGCAGCCATGATTGGCGTTATGGCGCTGGGTATCTTTAGTCCAATGTGGGATATGATGAGCGCCTACCAAGGCAAGTAACAATTTTAACAAGTGACTATAACAAAAATTATTTGCACAAAAGTTATGTGCGCTTGATAATAACCGGTAATAGGGGTAGTGGAATGAAATTGATGACAGACCAGAAGCAGCAAGGCTTTACCCTGATCGAACTCATCATCGTGGTGGTGATTTTAGGGTTATTAGCTGCCTCAGCTCTGCCACGCTTTACCAGCGTTACTGCAGATGCCGAAGACGCCGCCTTAGAAGGTGTTGCCGGTGGCTTTGCCAGCGCTGTGGGTTTAGTGCGGGCGGAGTGGGAATTGCGTGGGCGGCCGCGTGGCAATGAAGATGGTGCCGGCGCCGAAGTAATTATGGATGGTATTACCGTCAACGTCGATGGCAGTACCGGCTACCCTGTCAGTGGCAACAGCAACTTTGATGCCCATGACTTGAATATGACAGCCGAGGACTGTCGCACCATTATGCAAGCTATCTTGCAAGGTGCGCCTACCTCCACAACCAGTTTTACCCTACTGGGTGAAAATCGTTATTTCGTCGCGCGCGAAAATAACGGAACCAATGATATTTGCGTGTATTATCTCGCCAATACCATTAAACAAAGGGCGTCAGCCCCAGCAGGCACTGACTACCTTAGCGTGGGCAATGCATTCGTGTATAACCCGCGTACCGGTGGGGTTAGCATTTACAGCAACAACTAAAATTTTGTTTTATAATTTTGGGGTTTCCCCATAACTTTAAAGGAAGTGCGTTATGAAAAACCAAAAAGGTTTTACTTTAATTGAATTAATCATCGTGATCGTTATTTTGGGGATTCTTGCGGTCACCGCAGCACCTCAGTTTATTAATTTCTCTGGTGATGCCCGTGAAGCTACCACCAAGCAATTGCAAGCTTCAATCCAGAACGCGATGGATTTGGTGTACGCAAAATCAGCGATTCAAGGCTTAGAGAAAAGAGGATTAACTAAGGGAGCAGACAACACTGCTGGTACAGATGATGATGGTTATGAATCCATTGCTGAAGGGTATGAAGTTCAATTCGGTTATCCCGCGCCGACAGCTGCTGGTTTGATTGCAGCTTTGAATATCAATACTACAGAGTGGGATATCGCCTACAAACATGACTTCGTGCTTAACCCTGCCACAGCAATTCCAGCTGTAACTGATGATATCGTTATAGCCTTAAAAGGTGCTAACGAAGATGCGGACGACACTCCTCCGACAGCTCCGGGCACTGTGAATGTCGATTACGACGAAATTGTTAACTGTTACATTCGTTACTTACCTGCAGCCGATAAAGACACGCCGCCAGTAGTGACTTTCACCGCTGGACCTAATGGCTGTTAATTAGCGACCTTTAGATTCAATCGAGGTACGTAAGGCTCGATGGTTGTCTAGCAACCATCGAGCCTTCTTGTTTTTCGTAACACAGCCATTCAAAAATATATCTCTCACTTGCCGCAATTTCTGCAACCACGTATAGTCAGTGATGTTTACAATTCGTGCAGCTAGGACAATACCCTGCCATGACGCGCTCAAAAATCAACGGCTTAACTATCATTGAGTTGGTGGTCGTGATTGTTATTATCGGTATCCTTGCGGTCACCGCAGGGCCGGTATTTTTTGGTCGTCAGGGTGTGGATGAATACCTGTTTCAAGCGCGGCTGTACAGTGTGTTGCGGCTGCAACAACAAAAAGCCATGCAAGATACCGGCAACTGCTACGGGGTGATTGTGCAAAGCAATCGCTTTGCCGCCACTGATGACTGCAACACCAGTATTATTGTAGATCCCCTTGCCAATCGCGGCCTCGGTATCAGCCAAGGTGAAGCCAGCGATGCCGGATTAGTCATATCCAGCACCGCCGCTAGTGTACCCTACACGATAAAATTCAATGCCCTAGGTTGCCCAGTAACTAGTCCCGATAACTGCGATGATGGCGTCAACCATCAACTCAGTATTGTTGGTACTACCACCTTGCAGGTTTGTGTGAATAGCCAGGGCTATATGAGTAAAGGGCCGTGCTTATGAACAGCCGCAGCCGGGCAGGTCGCCACAGCGGCTTTACCATTATTGAAGTCATCGCTGGCATTATTGTGCTGGCCATTGCCTTGCTGGGGTTCTCGGTAGCGTTTGGACCACAGGCGGCGCGCTCGGTCGACACTATTTACCAGGTCCGCGCTACTGAGCTAGGCAGTTCGCTACTTAACGAAATCATTAGCCTAAGTTTTGACCAAGCCAATAACCGCGCTGGCGGTAGCGTTCGCTGTGGCGCTGTGGCGCCCAATGCCTGTACCGCGGATATTGATTTTGGCCCAGAGCCCGGTGAAAACCGCGATGATTACAACGATGTTGACGACTTTGATGAGTTCAGCGCTACCGGTGAGTTACTCACCGGCACCACCATTAGTGAGTTATATAAAAACTTCACCGTTCTGGTCACCGTATGCTACGCCGAAACCGCCATTGCCGCCTGTACTACCAGCATTGAAGATTACAAAAAGGTACAGGTATCGGTGACCACACCCAACGGCCAGGTGTTTAGCTTCACCAGCTATCGGGGGAATATTTAATGTACCGATCAGCGCGCGGCTTCACCCTGATAGAACTTATTATCGTGATTGTGCTGCTGGGCATTGTCGGTATTAGTACCTTTAGCTTCTTGGGTTTTGGCACCAAAATTTATACCGATGGTATTGCGCGCGATGAGCAAGTCGGCATTGGTCGGTTTGTGTTAGAGCGGCTAAGCCGGGAATTAGAAAATGCCTACCCCGGCAGTATTCGGGTCAGTGCCGATGAGCGTTGTATTGAGTTTGTTCCGGTCAATGCCGGTAGCCTATACACGCAAATTCCCCGCCCCGGTAGTATTGTGCCTTTTCAAGCGGTGACGCCATTTGAGTACAGTTTCACCACCGGCCAAAAAGTAGCGGTATTTGCCTTAACCGAATCACACATTTACGCCACCACCGATCGGGTTAAAAGCATTGATGCAGTAACCGCTGACACGCCGAGCGCTGGCTTTAGCCAGTTCACCCTAGCGGCAGCCGACGGTGCTACCTTTCAACGCGAAAGCCCAGCCAAACGCTTTTACGTACTAGACCCGCCGGTTAGTTGGTGTATCACCACCGGGCAGCAGCTGCGTCGCTATTGGGGCTACGGCTGGCAAACTACTCAGCCAGATTTGACCACCTTGCCACTAACCGGTAATCAAGCTTTAATTGCTACCAATATGGCCAATAACTTTGCCGAGGCCAGTCAGTTTCCGTTTCAGCTTGCGGCAACCGACGTGCGCCGCTCTACCATTGAACTGGTGTTGCTGGTGGGCAGCGACAACAGCAGTGAGATTTTAACCATGCATCACGGGGTGACCATTGCCAATCTACCCTAACTCGCCATTGCAACAGCGCGGTAGCGCCTTAGTCGTCGCCATTTTTGTGATCGTGGTGATGGGCTTATTGGCGTCTGCTTTGTTTGGCTTGTTCGGTAGCGCCAGTCAATCGAGTGTGGCGAACGTGGGTGGCGCGCGCGCTAACTTTGCCGCCAAAACCGGTGTGCAACACGCTTTTTTAAAATTATTTCCGACCGCTGGCGGAGCTGCCGACTGCTCCATTAGCAATCTCACCTTTGTTGAAGAAGGCTTGAGGAACTGTACTGCCGAAGTGACTTGCACAGAAATACCGGTAGCAAGTTTATCTGCCACGTTGTATCGGCTAGAGGCCACAGGGAGTTGTGAGTTAGGTACTGACACCTACACCCGCCGCTTGCTCGCCGAGGCCACCGATGC
>CAYXGO010000097.1:0-6471 GCA_964464575.1 uncultured Pseudomonas sp.
TATCTTGCATATGCGCCAGGCTGGCTAGGTGGTTGCTGGTGGCGAATACTGCGGCTAATGCGGCCAGCGCGAAGATCGACAGAGCCACCATCACCTCAATCAGCGTGAAACCACGCGAAGCCTTAGGTGCCTGCCCCTTAGCCGTGAAAAGCTTAAGTGCCTGCCCCTTAGCCTTAAGTGCCTGCCCCTTAGCACTAACTGCCAGCCCCTTAAGGTTAGACATTGGGGCGGGCCAGCTTAAGGGTGAAGCCGTCGCTGCTGCTGACGGCCCAGGGGCGGATGTCGAGTAGCGGGTCGCCCTCCACCAAAATAGTAAATACTGGCAGGCCGCCGCTACCGAAAATGAATAGCAGGTCGCCGCGGCGGCGTTCGCCGGTTTCGCGTTCGCGTTGGCGTTCGTCGGCATCTTCAAATAGGCCGTCGCGCTCAATGTCTTGCGCCAGTAAATCAAGGCTATCCACTTCAAGCGACAAGGTCATGCCGTCGGTCAACGACACTGGCGACAGCGCTCGCGATACCCCAGGCGCCGACGACATTTCGGTCCACGAGGCGCCGTCCCATTGCACAAAACGGTAGGCATCTTGCCATACTTCTAACGCCAAAATAGCGTGGCGAGTGAGTGCATACTCTCGCGCTAGCTCTATCTTGCTGTGTAGTTCAAAGGCGGCGCGCTCGGTCACGCGGTCACGATTATCGGGTACGACAAAGCTGATCGAGGCGGCAATTAAGGCGATAATCGCCATCACCACCATAATCTCAATCAGCGAAAAGCCACGCGAAAAGCCACCAACCCGCGAACCACGCGAATACCGCGGCAATCCCACAACCCGCGGCAATCCCACAACCCGCGGCAACCCCGCAACCCGCTCCACACTCTTAGTCGCCACGGCTCTCTAAGTTCCAGTTACCAATGTCGTCATCGGTGCCTGGGGTGGTATCCGGGCCGGCCGAAAACACATCCACATCACCAAATTCACCTGGGCTCAAAAGCAGATATTCTTGGTTCCACGGGTCTAGCGGCAGGCGGTTAATGTAGCCGTTGCGACGATAGTTGCGCGGCCGCGGGTCTACTTGTGGCTCGTTAATCAGCGCATCGAGGCCTTGCTCGGTGGTTGGGTAGGAGCCGTTATCAAGGCGATACTGCGACAACGCATTTTCTAACGAGACAATGTCGGTGCGTGCTTTTTGGCGGTCAGCTTGCTCGCCGGCGCCAATCACGTTGGGCAAAATCAAGCTGGCAATTAAGCCGATAATGGCAATCACCACCATGATTTCTAACAATGAAAAACCGCTTGCACGGCTATAACTAACACGTTTCATAACAACTCCTGACTTAAAATACCGCTTGGTTCAAGGCCAATATCGGCTGAATAATCGCCATAACTATCAGTAAGACAATGCCGGCCATCACCACAATCAACATCGGCTCAAATATTTTTAACGCCACGTTCATGGTGGTTTCAAAGTCGCGGTCTTGGTTGTCCGCGGCACGGCCAAGCATTTGCTCCAGTTCGCCCGACTTTTCGCCAGCGGCGATCATATGCAGCATCATTGGCGGGAATAATTTGGTTTGCGCCAAGGCCGCGCGCAGTGACGAGCCTTCGCGCACGCGGTCGGCGGCTTCACCCACGGCTATTTGCATGGCGCGGTTGGTGAGTACGCGGCCGGTAATGCGCAAGCCTTCTAACAACGGCACTGCCGAGGCCGCCAAAATACTTAAGGTGCGGGCAAAGCGCGCGGTATTGACGCCACGAATCACCGTGCCAAACAACGGCACCCGCAGCACCCAGCCATCAAAGCGATCACGCCGCGCTGGCAGCCGCAGCCATTGCTTTAAAAACACTAACCCTAAAAACAGCCCTAATAAAATATACGGCCCAAAGCTCTGCAGAAACTCCGACACCATGATCAACGCCGCGGTAATAGGCGGCAGCTCTTGGTCCAAGGTGGCCAACTGCGAAACAATTTGCGGCACCACCGACACCAGCAAGAAGATAATCACCCCCAGCGCCACTAAGGTCAGCACCGTGGGGTACACCAGCGCCTGAATCAGTTGCCCGCGCAATTTATTGCGCTGCTCGGTATAGTCGGCCAGCCGCTCCAGCACTTTATCCAAATGCCCAGAACGTTCGCCGGCAGCCACCATGGCGGTAAAGAGTTTGTCGAACACATGCGGGTATTCGGCCATGGATTCGGCCAGCGAATAGCCCTCCACCACTTTGGATCGCACCGCCATAATCAGATTTTGCAGCCGCGCTTTGTCGGTCTGCTCGGCCACGGCGTACAAGGCTTGCTCAATGGGCATGGCGGCGGCAACCAAAGTTGCCAATTGCCGCGTCACTAGGGCCAAATCAGCAGCTTTGACCCGCCGTACCCGTGGTCGTGTCAGCCATTCCACTAAGCCCGACGAGCCGCCCGCAGAAGCCGCCGCCGAAGACCGCGCCGCGCCACCCGCTACTGAGGAATCCTCAGCCAGCTCAACCGCCACCGGGATCAACCCCTGCTCACGCAGCTGCTGCCGTACCTGACGTTCGGTATCGGCCTCAACCACGCCGTTGCGCTTGCGGCCGTTGGTGTCTAGTGCTTGATAGGCATAGGCGGCCACGGCTTACTCCTCACGCGTCACGCGTAGCACTTCTTCCAAGGTGGTGATACCGGCAGCCACTTTGGCTAAGCCGTCTTGACGAATGCTCGGTGCTTGTTTGCGCGCATATTTTTCAATCGATTGCTCGCCGTGACCGTTGTGCACGAGCTCGCGCACTTTTTCGTCGACCAGCAGCAATTCATGAATACCGGTACGGCCACGATAGCCGGTGTGATTACACTTGTCGCAGCCAACAGCGCGGTATAACTGCTTGACCTTGCTATCAAAAAACGCTTTTTCATCGTCGGACGGCTTATATTCGGTCTTACATTCTTCGCACAAGGTGCGCACTAAGCGTTGCGACAACACCGCCAACAGCGACGAGCTCAACAAGAATGGTTCAATACCCATATCTTCCAAGCGAGTAATAGCGCCTGAGGCGGTATTAGTGTGCAAGGTGGACATCACCAAGTGACCGGTCAACGACGCCTGCACCGCTATTTGCGCGGTCTCGACGTCACGAATCTCACCCACCATGACTACGTCCGGGTCTTGCCGCAAAATTGCCCGCAACCCGCGGGCAAAGGTCATCTGAACTTTCGGGTTGACCTGGGTTTGGCCAATGCCCTCAATGTTGTATTCAATGGGGTCTTCAACGGTAAGAATATTGCGATCACGCGAGTTGATCTGCATCAACCCAGCATACAAGGTGGTGGATTTACCCGAACCCGTTGGCCCAGTCACCAAAATAATGCCGTGCGGCTTTTTAATCAGCTCAGAAAATACCTCGCGATTCGACAAGGTCATACCCAGCTGCTCGAGGTTCAGCCGCGCATTGTTTTTGTCCAATAACCGCAGCACCACCCGCTCGCCATGATTCGACGGCATGGTCGATACCCGCACATCCACCGCGCGGCCAGCAATCAGCAGGCTAATACGACCATCTTGTGGTACCCGCTTTTCGGCAATGTCGAGCTGCGCCATAACCTTAATACGCGATACCAGTAACGATGATAGCTTACGGTTCGGGCGAATAATCTCCCGCAGCACGCCATCAATACGAAAACGCACCACCAGCTCTTTTTCAAAGGTTTCAATGTGAATATCTGAGGCACCTTCTTTGATGGCCTCCGACAGCATGGCATTGATCAGCTTGATAATGGGTGCGTCATCTTCGCTTTCTAGCAAATCTTCGGTTTGCGGCAGCTCATCGGCCAGCGAAAATAAGTTACTTTCGTTGCCAATATCTTCCATCAACTGTTTGGCTTCGGAGGAATCGCGCTGATAGGCTTGGGTTAAAATGGCCTCAAAGTCAGCGCTGCCGTGGCGTACCACACTAAACGCCGTGCCAAGTACTCGCCGCACTTCTTGCAATGCTTGTACACCCGCATCAGCGCGGGCATGCACGGTATAAGCGCCATCGTTAGAGGTTGCTACCACCACGCCAAAGCGCTTGGCAAAGGCAAATGGCAGCCGCCGCGGTGCGACGCTGGCCGCTACCTCAGCGATCTCAGTCATTGCCGCCGTCCTTCTTCTTAGCGTCGTCTACCGCGCCTTTCTTCTCAAGATACTCGTCAAAGCCTGGCGGTAACGTCAATGGGCCGTCCCACTCTGGGATCAACGGTGTTTTGGTGTTTGGCATCAAGCTCACGCCTTCTTCTTGGCGCTGCAACTGCTCGCCGCGAATAAAGTTGTACTTGCGGCTACTGAGCGCCGACGCGGTGGCAGAGTCGCGTACAATAGTTGGCTTGATAAATACCATCAAATTCCGCTTTTGGGTGGTGGTTGAGGTGCTGCTGAACAGCTTACCTAAGAACGGAATATCGCCCAACAGCGGCACTTTTTGTACGCTTTCTTGCACGTCTTCATCAATCAAACCGCCGAGCACAATGGTCTCGCCATCTTCGGCAATCACCACGGTTTTTAGCTCACGTTTGTTGACGATGATGTCTACCGAGGTAGCGCCACTTAAGCTCGATACTTCTTGCTCGATAATCAACTGTACGGCGTTGCCTTCGTTGATTTGCGGGGTGACTTTGAGCTTAATACCGATATCTTCGCGCTGTACGGTCTGGAATGGGTTTTGGTTGTTGCTACCCACGGTCGAGCCAGTAATAGTTGGCACCGACTGACCGACCAAGAACTCGGCTTCTTCGTTATCCAGCGTCATGATGCTTGGCGTGGCCAAGATGTTCGAGTTGGTGGTGCTGGCAACGGCCTGCAAAATGGCGCCCCAGTCGTGTTTGATCACGCCAATCATCATGCCGTTGACGCTGCCCAGTAACTGCGCCAGCAAATCAACGTTGCCTTGCTGGGCCGGCTGAGAGGTCACCAACGGGTTACCGGCGTTGTCAATTTGGGTGGTGGTGGTGCCTTCTTGCTCGCGGGCCAAATAGGCCGCGGCGGCTAACTGGCCCACCGGCACTTGGCGACCATTGCTGTATTGCACTAAGCCGCCGTCTTCAGAGATCCACTGCAAGCCTAAATCAATGCCATCGCCTTCAAAGATTTCCACGATAATGGCTTCAACATGCACCTGCGCGCGGCGAATATCCAGCTGCCGAATGACGTTTTCTAGGTTAGCCAATAAATCTGGCTGCGCGGTGATCACCAGCGAGTTGCTTGGCTCATGCGCGGTAATGCTAATTTCATTATTGCTGCGCCGGCGTTGCTGCGCTTGCCCCGGCACACCACCCTGCGCGCCTTGAGTTTCGGCGGCAATGCTATCGCTCACACCTTTCAGCACATCCACCAGCTCTTTGGCTTTGGCGTACTTGAGATAAATCACGCGGGTGTTGCCTTCGGTTTTTAGGTCTTGGTCGAGCTGTACAATTAACTTGCGCACCCGCTCACGAGCGCGCGGTTCGCCGCTAATCACCACACTATTGGTGCGCTCATCAGGCACAATGCGCGGGATCAATAACGGCGGCGTACCATCGGTGGTTTTCTCGTACAGTGAGGTGGCAATACGCACTACCTCTGAGGCCGAGGCATACTCCAGCTTCACTACTTCGACATCTTGGTTACCGGCGCGGTCAACCCGCTCGATAATTTCTACCAAGCGCTGCACGGTTTCGCTGCGCCCGGTCAGCATGATCACGTTGGACGGGTCGTACGACACCACGTTGCCGCCGCCGCTTTGGTCGTTCAACAAGCGCAGCAATGGCGCCAGTTCACGCACACTGACGTTCTCAACGGTGACCACCCGAGTCACTAAGGTATCGCCGCCCAGCACGTTGCTATCAACCACCGGAATGGCGCCGTTGCGGGCATCTTTGTCGCGCATTACTTTGATCACGCCCGACTCCATGGTCACCGTGGCAAAGCCATACACTTCTAATACGTTCAAGAAAAACTGCCAATATTGCGCTTCGTTCATGACATCGTAGCTGCGCACGTCAATGCGACCGCGCACGTCTGGGTCGATGATCATGGTTTTGCCAAGGTTACGCCCCACCACCTGAATAAATTCGGTGATGTCGGTATTTTTGAAGCTGGCGGCGTATTCCACTGGCTTGTCGGCTTGCTGGTTTTGCGCCATGGCACTGCTCGAAGCGGCGATGGTTAACGCCAGGCTCATGGCAATGCTAGTGACGATTAAAGTTGAGCGCATGGTGATTCCTTGATGGCTAGTTGCCCGGTAGCGTCGCTGGTATAGCGAGCTCCAGGTCGATTGTTTTGCCTTGCCGCAACACGGTAACAGTCATGCTGGTCATGGTTCCGAGGCTGCGGGTGAGCGCCATAGCCGTGCTCATATCGGTAAGACTTTGACCATTAATGGCAATGGCAAGGTCACCGTTTTGAAAGCCGGCGGCGGTAAATAGTTCGGGGTTGTTTTTCGCTTGCAAGCGGTAGCCTTGCATACTGGCGCCTTGGCGTACGGGGCT